>JAAZBK010000094.1 GCA_012513855.1 Acidimicrobiales bacterium | reverse complement strand
GGCGACATATGGCAGCGGGTCGTGGCCCGCTCGGGCCCGTCACGAGGTCGACCGACCCGATCCTGAGGGGCCGGTGCCGGCTGGCCGTGCCAACATGCGGGGATGAACCCGGCCGAGCGCGTGCGCATCGTCACCGAGACGGCTCGCGCCGTGCTGGAGGGTCGTCTCGACGCGGTGTCGGGCGCTCAGACGCTCACGCTCCAGGAGGAGCAGATCGCACCGCACCTGCGCAGCGACCGGATCGACGTCACCCAGGCCGAGGCCGACACCGTGGCGTTGACCCTGCGCCGGTTGGGCGAGCAGGTGTCGGACCTGCCGCCCAACAGGCACGACCCCGAGGCTCTGATGGAGATGGCGCGCATCCTGGGCGCGCTGGCCCAGACCCTGCGTTGAGTCAGGGCTCGACGTGGGCCCGGGTGGCCGCGCCGAGCACCGCCTTGAGGCTGGCGGTGATGATGTTGGGGTCGGTGCCGACGCCCCAGCGGGTGGTGCCCTCGTCGTCGACGGTCTCCACGTAGCAGACGGCGGTGGCGCCGGCGCCGGCGCCGAGCGAGTGCTCGTGGTAGTCGACCACGTCGATCTTGACGTCGAGCTCGGTGCGGATGGCGTTGACGAACGCCGCGATGGGCCCGTTGCCGGTGCCGGTGACGGTGGCGGGAGCGCCGTCGACCTCCACCTGGGCCACGATGCTGCTGTCGCCGCTGGACGAGGTGGTGAGCTCGTGCGACCGCAGCCGGTAGTGCGGGTCCTCGTGCAGGTACTCACCGGAGAAGGCGTCCCACATGGCTCCTGGGTTGATCTCGGTGCCCGTGTCCTCGGTGATCGCCTGGATCGTCTTGGAGAACTCGATCTGGAGCCGGCGGGGGAGGGCGAAGCCGTGCTCCATCTCCATGATGTAGGCCACGCCGCCCTTTCCGGACTGGCTGTTGACCCGGATGACCGCCTCGTAGGTGCGGCCGACGTGGGCAGGGTCGATGGGCAGGTACGGCACGCCCCACGTCTCGTAGTCACGCCCGCGTCCGGCCGCCTCGGCGTCGGAGTAGAGGGCGGCGAAGCCCTTCTTGATGGCGTCCTGGTGGGAGCCGGAGAAGGCGGTGTAGACGAGGTCGCCGGCGTAGGGGTGGCGCTCGTGGACCGGGAGCCGGTTGCAGTACTCGACCACCCGGCGGATGGCGTCGATGTCGGAGAAGTCGATCCTGGGGTCGACGCCCTGGCTGAACAGGTTCATGCCCAGGGTGACCAGGTCGACGTTGCCGGTGCGCTCGCCGTTGCCGAACAGGCAGCCCTCGACGCGGTCGGCCCCTGCCAGCACGCCCAGTTCGGCGGCGGCCACCGCGCAGCCCCGATCGTTGTGGGGGTGCAGCGAGAGCACGATGGCCTCGCGGTTCTTCACGGTGCGCAGGAAGTACTCGATGGTGTCGGCGTAGAGGTTCGGCGTGTACATCTCCACCGTGGCCGGCAGGTTCATGATGAGCTTCTTGTCGACCGTGGGCTCGATCACCGCGGCCACCGCGTCGCAGATCTCGACCGCGTAGTCGATCTCGGTGCCCGTGTAGCTCTCCGGTGAGTACTCGTAGCGGACGAGCGTCTCGGGCACCGTCTCCTCGAGCTTGCGGCACAGGCGCGCCGCGTTGACCGCGATCTCGGTGATGCCGGCCTTGTCCAACCCGAAGACCACCTTGCGCTGGAGGGTGGAGGTCGAGTTGTAGAAGTGGACGATGGCCTGGCGGGAGCCGCGGATGCTCTCGTAGGTGCGCTCGATGAGGTCCTGGCGGCACTGGGTGAGGACCTGGATGGTGACGTCGTCTGGCACCAGGTCGTCTTCGATGAGCTGGCGAACGAAGTCGAAGTCGGTCTGGCTGGCCGACGGGAAGCCCACCTCGATCTCCTTGTAGCCCATGGCCACCAGGGTGTTGAACATCTTCAGCTTGCGGCTGGGGTCCATCGGGTCGATCAGGGCCTGGTTGCCGTCGCGCAGGTCGACCGCGCTCCACAGCGGTGCCTCCGTGAGCCTCTTGTCGGGCCAGGTGCGGTCGCGAAGGTCGAGCGGCACGTACGGCTGGTACTTCTCGAACGGCATCTTCTTCGGGTTCGCAGGCTGGGGAGGCATTGGATCGCTCTCTGTTCGGTGTGGCTGCTGTACAAGGATCGCAGGCGGTGCGCCGTGGCCGGTAGCTCGGGCACCGGTTCGGGGTGGGCCGATTCGGGCCCGAAAACGCAAGAAGCTCCCGAGCCCGGAGGCGCAGGAGCTTCGGCGAGTGCCGCTATGGGGCACTCGCCTACATGAGAAGGAGGAGGTGGGCGAAGGGACGCATCGGGTCCATGCAACACCTCCTGCCCCGAGGTGTCAACACGGTTGGTGGGTAGCACGTCGCCGGGCGGCACACTGTGGCGAGCGTGCACGCAGAGGCCCGGGTCGAGCCGGTCGAGCCTGAAGGGAGTGCCCACGATGAACCGCAGGGGTTGGCTCCTCTTCGCGGCCATGTCCTTCCTGTGGGGCATCCCGTACCTGCTCATCAAGGAGGCGGTCGACACGATCTCGCCGGCGATGGTGGTGGCGGGGCGGACCACCGTCGGCGCGGCCGTGCTCCTGCCCATCGCTGCCGCCCGTGGCTCCCTGAGACCGGCCGCGGCATGCTGGCCGTGGGTGCTCGCCTTCGGCGCCGTCGAGATGGCGGGACCGTTCATGCTCCTCAGCCACGCCGAGCAGACCCTGCCGTCGGGGCTCACCGGCCTCCTGGTGGCCACCGTGCCCCTGTTCGGGGCGGTGATCGCGTTCGCCGCCGGTGATCGGTCGGCCCTCGGTCCCGTACGACTCGGTGGCCTCGCCGTCGGTATCGCGGGCGTGGCCCTCATCGTCAACGGCAGTTCGGGCGACGGGTCCGTCACCGGGTCGGCGGTGGCCGAGGTCCTCGCGGTGGCCGTGCTGTACTCGATCGCTCCGTTCATCGTGTCGGGCCGGCTCACGGGGGTGCCGGGCATCGGTACCGCGGCCCTGTCGATGTCGGCGGTGGCCGTGCTCTACCTGCCGATCGGTCTGGCGACCCAGGACGGCACGCCGTCGACGCGGAGCATCGGGGCCGTCGTCCTGTTGGGCGTGGTCTGCTCCGCGATCGCGTTCGTGGTGTTCTTCCGCCTCATCAACGAGGTGGGACCCGCCCGGGCGACGCTGTTCACCTACGTCAACCCGGTGGTGGCCCTCACCCTCGGCACGCTCGTCCTCGACGAGGCGCTCTCGCCGGGCCTCCTCATCGGCTTTCCGGTGGTGCTGGTGGGGTGCTGGCTGGCGGCCTCGGGCGGGTCGGTGAAGGTCGTGGACCCGGGTGAGGTGGATCGTCCAGCGACGCTGCCGCCCACCTCCTAAGGTGGATTTTCAGAGACAGCCCGCGTCCGTCCGAAGCCCTCGGAGGAGCCTGTGAGCCAGACAGCCACCATCGACCGGCGATCAGCAGTGGTGGCCGGGTTCCTGGTGGTGGTCACGCTCATGGTGGCCATCGTCGGCAGCGGGAACCTCAAGTGGTTCGACGCCGCGCTCATCGGGTACCTGTTCGGCACGCTCTTCGCGGTGTTCGGGGTCGCCTACCGGTACCTGGTCTGGCTCCAACGCCCGCCCACCGCGCGGCTCAACCGACGAGGGTGGGAGGCCTTCCGCCAGAAGGGACGGCGGGGAGCCAACGCCGTGGCCCTGCCCGGCCTGGTGGCCAACAACCTGCTGGCCCAGAACTTCATCCGCAAGCGCTCCACCGCCCGCTGGTTCGCCCACCAGCTGGTGTTCTGGGGGTGCATCCTCGCCGCGCTGGTCACCTTCCCGCTTGTGCTCGGGCTGTTGCACTTCGAGTCGGTGGGCGACCACGGTCGGCGCTACGAGGCCTACGCCGGGCCGCTGGCCACCATCCAGTTCGACAGCCGGAGCATCCTCGGCTGGCTGATGTTCCACGCGCTCGACATCTCCGCGGTGCTGGTGCTCGGCGGCGTGTTCATCTTCTTGAGCCGGCGCCTCCGCGATCCCGGGGCCCTCGCGGTGGAGCGGTCGAACGACTTCCTCCCCCTGGCCGGCCTGTTCGCCGTGTCGGTCACGGGCCTGGCCCTCACCGCCTCCAACCTGTGGATGGAAGGCCGGTTCTACATCTTCTTGAACACGGTCCACGCGCTCACGGTCACGCTCGGGCTCATGTACATACCGTTCGGGAAGCTGTTCCACATCTTCCAGCGGCCCGCCAACCTGGGCGTGGCCTACTACAAGAAGGCGGGTGAGGCCGGGACGCAGCAGGAGTGCGCTCGCTGCGGCGAGCCGTTCGCCTCGAAGCTCCAGATGGACGACCTCAAGGACGTCCTGCCCCAGGTCGGCTTCGACTACTCCTTGGCTCCGGCGGCCGCTGGCGAGGGCTCCGGCAACTACCAGGACAACTGCCCGCAGTGTCGACGGGCGCTGGTCACGATCGCGCAATCCCGACGGGTAGGAGGATTCGGCTGATGGCACGCCTGCCGGTGAGCGAGGAGGATCTGGTCGCGCGGTTCGGCCCTCACCTGAACGAGATGCCGAAGGGCGGTTGGAACGCCGGCATCGAGGTCGACCGGGAGGTCAAGACCCACTGCTGCTTCTGCGGCCAGCAGTGCGGGATCATCCTCAAGGTCAAAGACGAAGAGGTGGTGGGCTTCGAGCCCTGGTACGAGTTCCCGTTCAACGAGGGGAAGCTCTGCCCCAAGGGCGTCAAGCGCTACCTCCAGAACGCCCACGACGATCGGCTCACCGAGCCGTTGGAGCGCGACCCGTCAGACCCGTCGGGCTTCAGGCCGGTGGATTGGGATCGGGCCATGGACCGCGTCGCAT
Organism: Acidimicrobiales bacterium; assembly: GCA_012513855.1. Lineage (GTDB taxonomy): Bacteria > Actinomycetota > Acidimicrobiia > Acidimicrobiales > Iamiaceae > Aquihabitans. The sequence goes on along the minus strand of JAAZBK010000094.1, from coordinate 1,800 downwards.
CGGAGATCCGTCGCATCCAGGCCGAACACGGCCCCGACTCCTTCGCCGTGCTCTCGGGGGTGTCGCTGAGCAACGAGAAGTCCTACCTGATGGGCAAGTTCGCCCGGCTGGGCATCGGCACCGCGAACCTCGACTACAACGGCCGCCTCTGCATGGTGTCGGCCGGCAAGGCCAACATGGCCGCGCTCGGCATGGACCGCGCGTCCAACCCCTGGAGCGACATCCCGCTGGCCGATGTCGTGTTCATCGCCGGGTCGAACGTGGCCGAGTGCTCGCCCATCACCACCAGCTACGTGTGGCGGGCGCGCGACCGCGGAGCCAAGCTCATCGTGGCCGACCCCCGGGTCACGCCCCTCGCCCGAACCGCCGACCTCTTCCTCGGTCTGCGACCCGGCACCGACTCCGCCCTCATGGGCACGATCCTCCACGTCCTGATCGAACGCGATCTCCTCGACCACGACTTCATCGAGAACCACACCGTCGGCTTCGAGGAGGCCGCGGCTGCGGTGGCCGGCTACACACCGGCGTGGGGCGCCGAGGTCACCGGTGTGCCCGCTGGTCGCATCGAGCAGGCGGCGGAGTGGTGGGGGAGCGCGGCCACGGGGATGCTGCTCCACGCCAGGGGGATCGAGCACCACACCAAGGGCGTGGAGAACGTGCTCTCGTGCATCAACCTCGGGTTGGCCACCGGCAAGTTCGGCAAGCCGGGTTGCGGGGTCACCACCATCACCGGCCAGGGCAACGGTCAGGGAGGTCGGGAGCACGGTCACAAGTGCGACCAGCTGCCGGGCAACCGCTCGATCTCCAACCCCGAGCACCGCGAGTTCATAGCCTCGGTGTGGGGGTGCGACGAGAGCGAGATCCCCGGCGAGGGCGTGAGCGCCCAGGAGATCATGAACCAGATCCACGACGGCACCATCAAGGGGCTGCTCACGATCTGCTTCAACCCGGTGGTGTCGCTGCCCGACACGAACTTCACCAAGGAGGCCCTCGGGCGGCTGGAGCACTACGCCGCCATCGACTTCTTCCTGAACGAGACCGCCTTCCACGCCGACGTGGTCCTGCCGGGCTCGCTCCACGAGGAGGACGAGGGCACCTCCACCAGCGTCGAGGGTCGTGTCATCAAGCTCAACCCGGCCAAGGCGCCGCCGGGCGACGCCAGGCTCGATTGGGAGATCATCTGCGACCTGGCCGACCGGCTGGGCCAGGGCAGGTACTTCCCCTACCGCAGCACCGAGGAGATCTTCGAGGAGCTCCGGGTGGCATCGGCGGGCAGCAAGGCCGACTACGCGGGCATCACGTGGGACCGCATCGAGGACGAGATGGGAGTGTTCTGGCCGTGTCCATCCGAGGACCATCCCGGGACCCCCAGGTTGTACGAGGGCGCCCGGTTCGCGTTCCCCGACGGCAAGGCCAGGTTCAACGCCGTGAGCTATCGCCCGCCGGCCGAGGTGGTCGACCAGGAGTACCCGGTCTGGCTCACCACCGGGCGGGTGATCAGCCAGTACCTGTCGGGAACCCAGACCCGTCGCATCAAGCCGCTGGTCGACCAGTACCCCGAGCCGCTCTGTGAGATCCACCCCCGGCTCGCCGAGTCGCTGGGCATCGCCGACGGCGACGTGGTGCGGGTCTCGTCACGGCGCGGATCCATGGAGGCTCCGGCCAAGGTGGTGGCCACCATCCGCCCCGACACGGTGTTCATCCCGTACCACTGGGCCGGTCGCAAGGCGGCCAACCAGCTCACCCAGCGTGCGCTCGATCCGGTCTCGAAGATCCCCGAGTTCAAGGTCTCGGCCGTGC
>JAAZBK010000093.1 GCA_012513855.1 Acidimicrobiales bacterium | reverse complement strand
GCTTCGGGCACCTCGGGGGGCACCCTCGCTCCCCTGCTGTTGATCAGCGGTTGCTTCGGGACCCTCGTGGGCACCGCGGTGAACGAGGTTGCGCCCGGGGTCGACGTGAGCCCGGGAGCGTTCGCGCTGGTGGCCATGGCCGCCACGTTCGGCGCGGCGATCGGGGCCACCTTCACGGCGATCGTGTTCCTCTTCGAACTGACCAGGGACTACGACATCATCCTCCCGCTGATGCTCGCGAGCGTGCTGGCAGAGCTCGTATCGAGTGCTCTGCTCACCGACACCCTCATGACCGAGAAGCTCACCCGCCGCGGGCTCAACGTGGTGGGCGACTACCGGGCCGACGTCCTGGCCTCGGCTCGGGTCTCGGACGTGATGACCAGCGAGGTCGACACGCTGCCGTCCACGACCACCGTCGGCGATGCCAAGGACCGCTTCTCGCACGGGCCACACGGTGCCTTCCCGGTGGTCGACGCCAACGGTCGCTGCCTGGCGATGGTCGCCCGCGTCGACCTGCTCACCCGCGACGCGCCCGACGACGCAGCGATCCTCGTCATCGCCAGCACCGACGTCCTCAGCATCGAACCGACCGACTCGGTGTTGGACGCGCTCGAGCTGATCGTCGACGAGGGGGTCGGCCACCTGCCGGTGATCGACGACGGACGCCTGGTCGGGATCGTGACGCGCAGCGACGTGTTCCGGGTGCGGGGCGACCAGTTCGAACACGAGCGGGTCCAGCCCGGTTCGTACCCCGTCCCCCGTCTGCCATGGCGCAGACCCGCCGCTCGAGCGGCCCATCGAGATCGACGATCCCCAGAACCGGAGGCACGACCAGTGCGCCACTACCTGATCATCGCCAACCAGACCCTGGGAGGCCCCGAGCTGGTGGCCGCCACCCGCAGACGGATGGAAGCAGGACCGTGTCACTTCCACGTGGTGGTGCCGGCCACCCGCGCGCCAGACCTGTTCACCCGGGTCATCGACGCATACGTCGGCGAGCCGTCCGAGGCCGAGCTGGACGAGGCCGCGGTGGAAGCCCGGGCTCGACTCGACTCGACGATCGGCCGTCTCCGGGGCCTCGGGGCCGACGCCGACGGAGAGGTCGGCATCGCCGATCCGGTTCAGGCCGCCATCGACGCGCTGGGGCGGGTGCCGTGCGACGAGATCCTCGTCTCCACCCTGCCGGCCGGGATCTCCCAGTGGCTCCGGATGGATCTCCCCCACCAGCTGGAGCGGGCGGTCAAGGCACCGGTGACCCACGTCGAGGGACCGGCACCGGGCGAGGTCTGATCAGCCCGGCTCGACCCGTTGCTCGGCACCGCCCGGCTCGATCTTGCGGAGCCAGCCCGCCACCCACTCCTGGGTCTCGGCGTGACCGGACTCGACCCCGAGCCCGGCCTCCATGGCCAGGATCCTCGAGAGCGCGTTCATCAGCACCAGGGCGATCATGGGCGAGATCTCGTCGCGGTCGAACCCGACCCGATCCAGAGCGGAGGCCATCACCTCCATCTGACGCTCTCGGAACAGCTCTGCGTAGCGGGCGATCTCGGAGCGGATGTTCTTGCGGTGGTTGGCCAGGGCGGTGAACTCCACGCTGAGCGCGATCCAGTTGGGGTCGTTGCTGAACCGCCACAGGTCGGTGAGCGGGGTGGGCGACGACAGGACCTCGTCGAGGTGCTCCAAAGCCTGCTCCGCTCGCCACCTGAAGACCTCGATGTAGAGGTCGTCCATGGAACGGAAGTAGTAGTGGACGAGCTGCGGCTTCAGATCAGCAGCGGCAGCCACCTTGCGGGAGGTGACGGCGGCGTAGCCCTCAGAGATCAGGAGCGCCTCCGCGGCACGCACCAGCTTCGCCCTGCTGGCAGAACTCGCTGCTCCGATCCTTCGTTCGGCCATCGGAACTTCCTATCAGCCCCCGGCGCACGAGCACCGGAGCCGGGCGAGCGGCCCCACCCTCGGTTCAGAGCGCCTGCGAGAAACCGCCGTTGACCGGGATGGTCTGGCCCGTGATCCAACTCGCTCGCGGGCTGGCCAGCATGGCGGTCACCCAGGCGACGTCGGCTGGTTCTCCCGGCCTGCGGATCGGATAGCCCGAAAGGATCTGGCGTTGGAGCTCCGCGTTGTCGGTGCCAGACCACAGGGATTCGGTGGCCTCGGTGCGGATGGTGCCCAGGGCGATGTTGTTGACGGTGATCCCGTGCCGCCCGACCTCGCCGGCGATCCCGCGGGTGAGACCAGCCGCTGCCGCCTTGGCCGCGCCGTAGACCGCCATCCGGCTACCACCGCTGCGGGCGGAGTCCGAGATGATCGTGATGACCCGACCCCAGCCCCGCTCGATCATGGACGGCAACACCGCGTGGGTGCAGTTGAGGACCCCGTGGACGTTGACCGACATGAACGCGTTCCAGTCGGCCGGGGTGGTGTCGACGAAGTCGACGAGCCGGCCGAACCCCTCGACCCCGGCGTTGCCGGCGTTGTTCACCAGCACGTCGATCGGTCCGGTAGCGGCCACAGCGGCGCGGACGGCGTCGTGGTCGGTGACGTCGAACACCGCGGTTGACGAGGTACCGCCGGCCCCGACGATCCGGTCCGCCACCGCGCCAGCGCGGTCGGGATCGATGTCGTTGACGACCACGTGCACGCCGGCGCTCGCCAGCTGATCGGCTATCCCAGCCCCGACCCCAGCGCCGGCCCCGGTGACGAGGGCCCGACGCCCACCGAGGTCGAAGTCGAGATCGGTGCCGCTCACGGCAGCTCCAGCGAAACGGGCTCGACCATCCCCAGCGTCATGGCGGTGGCCACGTGACCGTTCTCGTCCTGGATCCAGCCGACGGAGTGACCCACGCCGTCGGTGGAGAACCCGGTGCGGATGGTGAGGGCCAGCCAATCCGACGTGGGCTCACGGAACACCGCCACGTTGAGATCGGCGTTGATCATGGCCCACGCCTCTCGGTCGGCGTGGTTGACGGAGTTGCTGACGAAGTCGGACACCGCGGCGATCCGGGCCACGGCCGAGGCCGGCTCGCCTTCGATGACCGGGATGCGGAGCCGGACCCAGAGCGACGTGGACCACCGAGGGTCGTCGCTGTCGACCGACTTCGACTCGAACGCCTTGACGGCGCCCGGGAACCCCTCCATGTTGTCCAGGTCCCACATCGGCCGGCCGGGCGGGGGCGGCATGTCGAGCGGGCCGGTGACGGGGTTGTCCAGCTCCGGCGGACCCGACTCGCCGCGGCGCAGGCGCAATGCCCGACACGCTGCGTACCTCACGCCGTCGACCCAGAGCGATGCGTCGACCACCTGGATCCGCTTGCCCTCGCGGACGACCTCGGTCTTCAGCTCCATGGGTCGCATCGGCGACGGACGGAAGAGGTCGAACGTGCACCGCACTGTGCGCATGGGAGCGAGCGTCGGTACCTGTTCGACGCCCCAGGCCAGGAGGGCCGAGACCGGGTTGCCGGCCTGGGTCTCCGGGGCCCAGGGCCCCTCGGTGTGGCGGGTCGGGACGAAGAGCTCGCCGTCGCGCCGGTAGAAGGCACCCTCCCCCGCGTCGCCGCCGTCGCCCACCGACGCGCCGGTCATCGTGGCCTCGCTCATGTGCGGCGGGCCTCGGCCGGATCGAAGCGCGCTTCCCGGGTGCGCAAGATGGCGCAAAGCGCCTGGTTGTACGGGGCTTCGAGCCCGTTCTCCCGGCACAGGTCGACCACGCGTCCGTTGATGACGTCGACCTCCGAGGGCCGACCGGCGAGGTGGTCGAGGCGCATGGATGGGCTGGCGTCGGGGATGGTGGAGGCGAACTCGGTGACGTACGCGACGGGGTCGTCGAACTTGAACTTCACGCCGAGGTGGACGCCGACCCGGTAGGCCTCGAGCATGCAGCCGAGAGCCACCGGCCACGCCTCGTCGCTGGCCATCAGCTCGCCGACGGTCATGTCGAAGGCCGCGGTCGACGCGCTGAGCGTGACGTTGCCGAGGAACTTCTCCCAGACCATGAGGACGATGTCCTCGAACGCCTTCACGTTGAAGCCGG
>JAAZBK010000092.1 GCA_012513855.1 Acidimicrobiales bacterium | reverse complement strand
GCCCACGTCGGCCCCGGCGGTCGACCTGATCGACGTCGACGAGTCGGACCTGGAGCGGGCAGGGACCCCTGTCACCGCCGTCGGGTGGGGCGTGATCGACCAGGACGGAGAGGACCGGTACTTCCCGCTCGACCTCCAGGCCGTCGACCTCCAGGTGATCGACTCCCGTGTCTGCCGGGGGATCTACTACGACGGCCGCCAGTCGCCCAGCGAGGAACCCACCGAGTTCCGCGCCGAATCGATGCTCTGCGCGGGAGACCTGACCGGAGGCCTCGACTCCTGCCAGGGCGACTCCGGTGGCCCGCTCGTAGCCGACGCGGCCGGGAGCCCCACCCTCGTCGGGGTGGTGTCGTGGGGAGACGGCTGCGCCCAGCCCAACCTCCCGGGCGTCTACTCGCGGGTGTCGGCGGCCCGAACGTGGATCGACCAGACCACGCGGTTCGGACCGTTCGGCCCCGACGGCCTCGACTACGTGGTGAACCAGTACCTCGACCTGGCGGGCCGCCAGCCCACCAGCGAGGAGCTCACCCGGTGGGTGAGGCAGCTCGACGGCCAGGTCAGCCCCGCTGCCGTCCCACTACAGCTCATGGCCGCCCCCGCCTGGGCCGACATCGCGCCGCCCATCGCCCGCCTCTACCGCGCCACGTTCCTGCGCAACCCCGACACCGGTGGCTACTCGTACTGGCTCGGCCCGGGCCGGAACAACCGCTCCCTGTACGACATCGCCACCTACTTCGCCACGTCCGACGAGTTCATCGCCCGCTACGGCCAGCTCGGAGCGGGCGGGTTCGTCGACACCATCTACTCCAACGTCTTCGGGCGGACGCCCGACGCTGCCGGCAGGGCCTACTGGGTGTCGCGCCTCGACGCCGGGACCCCCCGAGGGGTCGTGCTGGCACTGCTCTCGGACTCTCCGGAGTACAAGCAGACCACCGCCACCGAGATGAACGTCGTCACCACCTGGTTCGCCATGAACCGGACGGTCCCCTCAGCCGCCCAGGTGGCGGCGGTGTCGTCGCTCAGCCCCGCCGAGCTGGTCGACTCGCTCATCCACGGCGTCGCCTACGCCGCCCGCTTCAGCTGAGCGGTCCGGCGCCGAACGGCTTCAGCTGCTGACAGCCGTGCCCAGATCGGCGAGCGCGGCGTTCAAGTTGCCGCTCCGCAGGCCTTCGAGGTCGACGGTCACGTATCGGTAGCCGGCGGCGCGAACGGCTGCCACCACGGCGTCGCGTTGCGCCACCAGGTCGGCCATCCGGTCGACCGGCACCTCGATGCGGGCCATGTCGCGGTAGTGGCGTACGCGGAGCTCGCCGAACCCGAGCGCCTTGAGGCCGGCTTCGGCTTCCTCCACCTCGCGAAGGACCCCGAGGGTGACGGGCGTGCCGTAGGGGACCCGCGACGCCAGGCACGCCGCGGCCGGCTTGTCGGCCGTGCGGAGGCCGAGGTGTCGCGACGCATCGCGCACCATGGCCTTGGTGAAGCCGGCCTCCACCAGCGGGAACCGGGCCCCGCGCTCGGCGGCCGACCGCTGACCGGGCCGGTGCTCGCCCAGGTCGTCGAGGTTCACGCCGAGCACCACCACCGCTCCACCGGCCGATGCGACGGGCCCGAGAGCCCGGCCCAGCGCCTCCTTGCAGTGGTAGCAGCGATCGGCGTCGTTGCGCTGGTACGCAGGGTCGTCCATCTCGTCGGTGACCACCGGCTCCCAGCGCAGATGCCACTCAGCCGCCAGCGCCCGGCAGTCGTCGAGCTCCGATGCGGGCAACGACGGCGACACGGCCGTGGTGCACAGCACACGGTCGGCCCCCATCACCTGGGTGGCCACCCAGGCCACGAAGGCCGAGTCGGCGCCGCCGGAGAAGGCCACCACCACCGCCTGCTCGCCCCGGAACCAGGCCTCCAGGCGATCCAGGGCGGCTGCCGTGGCATCGTCCAGCTCGGGACGGCCATCCAACCCGGTCCTCGACAACGACGTCACCTCCGTCACCCGGCCATCGTCGCGCTCGCGCCCGGGCCGGTCTGAATCCGATGGCGGAGCCTCGCTGAACACGACATGGCCAGCAGGGGCGCTCCGATGACCATACGATGACCCGGCAAGGCGACTACAGAGCATCTGCAGTCATTAGAAGGGGAACGAAATTGCGCACCACCAGAAAGACCCGGCTCGCTGCAGTCGGCATCAGCTTCGCCCTCATCCTCGGCGCCTGTGGCGACGACGGTGACGACGACGCTGCAGACGACACCACCACCACGGCTGCGGAAGACAGTGGCACCACCGAGCCCGAGGGCTCCGGCGCCACCGCCGTCGCGCCGGAGGACAACGGTGGACGCACCGAGGGCGACGGCGAGCTGGTGCTCGGCGCCGTGCTCCCCCAGTCGGGCAACCTCGCCCAGCTGGGCCCGCCCATGATCAGCGGTGCCCAGATGGCAGAACGGGACATCAACGCCGCGGGCGGCGTGCTCGGCCAGGACATCCGGCTCATCGTCAAGGACGATGGCGGCGCCGGCAACAACGACCTCGCCGTCACCTCGGTCGACGAGCTCATCAACAACGAGGGCGTCGACGCCATCGTCGGTGCAGCAGCCTCCGGTACCACCAAGGCCGTCATCGACCGCATCACGTCGTCGGGCACCGCCCAGTGCTCGCCCTCCAACACCGGCTCCGACCTGACCGAGTGGGACGACCGCGGCCTGTACTTCCGCACGCCGCCGCCCGACAACCTGCAGGCGCTGGCGCTGGCCAAGGCCATCTCCGACGACGGCCACCAGAACGTGGCCATCATCGCCCAGAACACCGACTACGGCACCGGCTTCGTCCGCTACCTGGAGCCGGCCCTGGTCGACAACGGAGCTGAGGTCGTCGCCAACGTCACCTACGACGAGACCGGCACCGGCATCGACGCCGAGGTCGAGGAGATCGTGTCGTCTTCGCCCGACGCGGTGGCCCTCATCGGCTACCCCGAGGACGGTGGCAAGGTCGTCGCCTCGATGATCCAGAAGGGCGCAGGCCCGTCCGACGTGACGATCTACGTCACCGACGGCATGCAGTCGAACGAGCTCTACACCGCGGTCGACGAGTCGAACCCGGCCTCCACCGAGGGCATGCGGGGCACCGCCGCCTCCGCCGCTCCCGAGGGTGGAGCCTCGTTCTTCCCGGACGCGTTCGCCGAGTTCGCACCGCAGGTCGAGTCGCCGATCTACTCGGCCCAGTCCTACGACTGCGTGATCATCATGGCCCTGGCCGCTCAGAAGGCACAGTCCGACGCTCCGTTCGACATCGCCCGCGAGATCATCAACGTCACCAAGGGCGAGACCCCCGATGCCGAGAAGTGCGAGACCTACGCCGACTGCGTGGCGCTCCTCGAGGCCGGCACCGACATCAACTACGAAGGCGCCTCTGGTGCCCTCGACTTCACCGAGTGGGGCGAGCCCTCGGCCGGTGAGTACGAGGTGTTCACCTTCGGCGCCGACGGCACCTACACCACCGACGACCGGATCGTCGTCGGCGAGTAGGACCCACGGTCCCGCTCCGGTGGGACCGATCTGACATCCAGGATCGGGCAGGGCTCCAGAGCCCTGCCCGATCCGGTTTTCGGGAGATCGACCGCAACACCCGCGGGT
>JAAZBK010000091.1 GCA_012513855.1 Acidimicrobiales bacterium | reverse complement strand
TGGTGACCGGCGTGCGTGTCGGTGGCACCCCCGGTCGCTTCGACGAGTTCGTCGTGTTCGACCAGGCGGTCTCGCTGACGGAGCTTCGCCACCGCTGGGCGCTCGGTGCGTCACACGTCGACGAACCGTGCGCGCCGCCTCAGCCTGGATCCACCGGTGTTGATCGGTAGGTAGGCGACGCGTATCCGCGGAAAGTGCCCTTCCTGTTGCGACGATGGCGGTTCTCTACGCCTCCAGCAGTCGCAAACGAAAGGGCACCTTCAGAGTGAAAGCCTGCCAGAGCCTCGCCGCGGTCCGGGTGACCTTCGATGATGACCGGGCTGTCGCGAACGCCGGGCTGGTCCTGACGGCCACGACCGCGCAGCATCTGGGTCTGCTTCGAGCAGCTCAGGACATGATTCGCCTCGACGGTCCGGGTGCTGCGAACGCCGGGATCAAGGCGATGACGGTGATCGAGGCGATGGTCGCTGGGGCGGACTGCATCGATGACGTCGACGTGTTGCGCGCCGGGTCGACCGCAGCGGTGTTGGGGCATCGGGTCGCGGCGCCGTCGACGATCGGGACCTTCCTTCGGTCTTTCACCTTCGGCCATGTCCGCCAGCTCGACCGGTTCGCCGAGCAGGCGTTGACCGCGGCGTGGGCAGCGGGCGCCGGGCCCGGCGATGACCCGTTGGTGATCGACATCGATTCCACGATCTGTGAGGTGCACGGCTACGCCAAGCAGGGCGCCGGGTTCGGTTACACCCGCCAACGCGGTCTGCATCCGCTGCTCGCGGTCCGAGCCGACACCGGAGAGGTCCTCCACATCCGGTTCCGCAAAGGGTCCGCGAACACCGCCCGAGGCGCTGAACGCTTCGTCCGCGAGGTCATCGCCCGGGTGCGTCGAGCCGGCGCGACCGGTCCGATCACACTGCGTGCCGATTCAGGGTTCTGGTCCAACAAGATCGTCACGGCGTGTCGCGACCACGACGTTCGCTACTCGATCACCGTGCGCCGCCAGGCCCCGATTCTGGCTGCGATCGGCTCGATCCCTGAGGGCGCCTGGGTCGACATCGCCTACACCGCGTCGGGAGACGCGCAGGTGGCCGAGATCCCCTACAACGGGCATCGACTCGTCGTCAGGCGCACCCGCATCAAGGGATCCCAGCCCGCCCTGTTCGACGAGTGGCGACACCACGCGTTCATCACCGACTGCCCCGGCACCGCGGTCGACGTCGATGAACACCACCGGGCCCACGCCGTGGTCGAACTCGCCATCCGCGACCTGAAAGAGGGCGCCGGGCTCAACCACTGCCCCTCCGGAGTGTTCCAAGCGAACGCCGCGTGGGCCCTCTTCGCCACGGTCGCTCACAACCTGATGCGCTGGACCGTCACCCTCGGCACCCGCCAACAAGCACCGCGCGTCGCGAAGACACTCCGACGCCGGCTCTTCGCAGTCGCGGGACGCGTCACGACCAGCGCACGCACCCGCACCCTGCACCTGCCGACCCGCTGGCCCTGGGCCGACCAGTTCACCAGCATCCTCGCCGAGCTTCGAGCGCTCCCCACACCCTCGGGCTGAGCC
>JAAZBK010000497.1 GCA_012513855.1 Acidimicrobiales bacterium | reverse complement strand
GGGGCCAACGTCGACGTCCCCGACGTGCGCGCCGGGTTCTCGTCGGTCATCGCCGCGGCCATCGCCGACGGGCCGTCGGTGATCAACGGGATCCACCACCTCGAGCGCGGCTACCACCGTCCCCTGCGCCAGTTCGCCGAGCTCGGTCTCGCCATCGAACCGGTCGGTTGATCCTCCTCCAGTCCGACGGGGTCGGCGCTTCACGTCCCGGTCGCCAGCTGTTCGACGACGTCTCCCTCACGCTGTCGACCGGTGACCGGCTGGGCCTGGTGGGCATCAACGGCACCGGCAAGTCGACCCTGCTGCGGGTGCTGGCCGGGCGGTCTGAGCCCGAGTCGGGTTCGGTGCGGCGCGGTCGGGGCGCGCGGGTCGTGATGCTCGACCAGGCCGACGACCTGCCGGCCGGCACCGTGCACGCCGCGGTCGCACCGGGCAGCCACCCCGAACGGGAGTGGGAGGTCGACGCAATCCTCGACCGCCTCGGCCTGTCAGCGCTGGCCCAGGCCGACACCGCACGGCTCTCCGGCGGTCAGGCCAAGCGGGTGGCGCTGGCCCGGGCGCTGGTGGAGGTGGGCCCCGGTGGCGGCCCCGACGACGACGCGGTGCTGCTGATCCTCGACGAGCCCACCAACCACCTCGACATCGACGCCATCACCTGGCTGGAGGACCGGCTGGCCTCCCACCGGGGCGGCCTGATCCTCGTCACCCACGACCGGCACGTGCTCGACCGGCTCACCACCAAGATCCTCGAACTGGACCGCGGTCGCTCCTTCATCCACGAGGGCGGGTACGCGTCGTACCTGGAGGGCAGAGAGACCCGCGAGGCCCAGGCGGCCACCGCGGAGGCGGTCCGCCGGAACCTGGCCCGCAAGGAGCTCGCCTGGCTGCGCCGAGGCGCCCCGGCCCGGACGTCGAAGCCCAAGGCCCGCATCGAGTCGGCCACCGCGCTGGTGACCGGCCGCGCCGAGGCGGCCGCCCGCAAGGGCGACATGCCGCTCCACGTGGAGACGCCGCGCCTGGGCGACCAGGTGATCGAACTGCACGGTGTCGGCCACCGCTTCGGAGGTGAGGCGCCTTGGTTGTTCCGCGGCGTCGACCTGCTGCTCGACCCGCGGGAGCGCCTGGGCGTGGTGGGCCCGAACGGAGCCGGCAAGACCACCCTGTTGAACGTGATGGCCGGCCGGATCGCGCCCGAGGAGGGGCGAGTGGTGGTCGGCTCCACGGTCGAGCTGTCCTTGTGGGACCAGCGCGGTGCCGATCTGGACCCGACCCAGCGGGTCCGCGACGCGGTGGCCGGGCCCGCCCGCAACGCCGACTGGTCAGATTCCGCCCTACTGGAGCGCTTCTGGTTCGACGGAGACGCCCAGTGGGCACCCATCGGATCGCTCTCGGGCGGCGAGCGGCGACGGCTCCAGCTCCTGCTCACCCTGGCCAAGAGGCCCAACGTGCTCCTCCTCGACGAGCCCACCAACGACCTCGACCTCGACTCGCTCCGTGCCCTGGAGGACTTCCTCGACGACTGGCCGGGAGCGCTCGTGGTGGTGAGCCACGACCGTGCGTTCCTGGAGCGCACCGTCGCCGACGTGATCGTGATCGACGAGCACCACGACGCCGAGCGGGTCGCCGGCGGCTACGCCGCGTGGGAGGCCGCCCGCCG
>JAAZBK010000496.1 GCA_012513855.1 Acidimicrobiales bacterium | reverse complement strand
GTACACCCGATCCTCCCAACCGCAGCTGCGCATTTTCTAGCATCCGTGGCGCCGCAGGGAGGCCGGACCCCGCTCCAGCGCCGGTACGCCGGGGCGGTCGCGGCACCGTACGATCCGCCCCATGGCCCGCACGAACGCAGAAGAGCTCCCCACCGGCGACGAGAAGGTCCGTGCGGTCCGGACCATGTTCGACGCGATCGCCCCCCGCTACGACATGGTCAACCGGGTCATGACGTTCCGCATGGACGTCGGGTGGCGCAAGCGAACTCTCCGCGACCTGGCCCTGCCCCACGGGTCGACGGTCCTCGACATCGCCTGTGGCACCGGCGACCTGTGCCGGGGGCTCGACGGCCTCGGTCTTCGACCGATCGGGATCGACATGTCGCTCGGCATGCTCCAGGCGGCACGCACCGAAGCCCCCCTCGTACAGTCCGACGCGCTGTGCCTGCCGATCGGCGATGCCGCGGTCGACGGCGTCACGTGCGGGTTCGCCCTCCGCAACTTCCGCGAGCTCGGACCGTTCTTCGCGGAGCTGGCGCGCGTCGTCCGGCCCGGCGGTCGGATCGCCCTGCTCGAGGTGGCCGAACCAGCCAACCCCGTCCTCCGGTGGGGTCACGGCATCTACTTCGGGAAGGTGGTCCCGGTGATCGGCGGTCTCCTGTCGGACCCGGCCGCGTACCGCTACCTCCCGCGGTCCACGGCGTACCTTCCCGAGCCCGCCACCATGCGCGCCATGTTGGCGGAAGAGGGCTTCGAAGGCATCGACCGAGCGCTGCTGTCCACCGGCATCTCCCAGCTCATCACCGCCACCCGTTCATGAGCGCAGCCGCGACCCCGTCGCTCACCGCCGTCACCAGGAGGCTCGACCGCGACGTCGACCTGGTGCGGCTGGCCGGCGCTAGCGGGATCCTCTTCGCCCTCGGCCGGGTCGGATTCGCCGGTCGAGGGGTGGCGGCCCGGGTCGGCAGCTCCGACCTCGGCGACCTGCTCCTCTCGATGGAGGTCGACGACGACGTCGACCGCGTCGGTACCGGGCCGGTGGCCTTCGCCGCCCTGCCCTTCGAACCGGGAGGGACCTACCAGGCCGTCGTGCCGTCCCTGGTGGTCGGACGGGACCGTGACGGCGTCGGCTGGGTGACGGTGGTGACCGAGGGCGACGCCTCCACGCTCGATCCCGTGGTCGCCCTGGACCGGGCGATCTCCGAATCCGAAGGTGAACGCGACGGCCACGGTGGACCGTCGTCCTTCACGGTCACCGCGAGCCGGGACCCTGAGGAGTGGATGGCAGCGGTCAGCGCGGCCACGGCCCGCATCGCCACCGGCCGCCTCGAGAAGGTGGTTCTGGCCCGGGAGGTGGTGGTCACCGCCGACGCCGAGATCCCGATCCCCAGCGTGCTCGCCCGCCTCGCGCGCAGCTACCCGGGGTGCTACCTCTACCTGCTCGACGGGTTCTGCGGTGCCAGCCCCGAGCTGCTGGTGAGCCGCAGCGGTGACGTCGTGCGGGCCCAGCCCATGGCAGGGACAGCACCCAGGAGCGGCGATCCCGATGCCGACAGCCGGGCCGCTGCCGCTCTCCTCGCGTCCAGGTCGTACCGCCACGAGCACCAGGTCACGATCGACGCGGTTCACGACACGCTGCTCCACTACTCGTCCTACGTCGACTACGAGCCCGAGCCCTCGGTGGTGGCTCTGGCCAACGTCGTCCACCTGGCGACATCGGTCGAGGGACGGCTCTCGCACCCACCGGCCTCCATCCTCGAACTGGTGGCCGCCCTGCACCCCACCCCTGCCGTGTGCGGAAGACCGCGGAACGAAGCCCTCGCGGCGATCGCCGACCTCGAAGACCTGGACCGCGACCGCTACGCCGGTGCCGTCGGTTGGGTCGACCACCGCGGCAACGGTCAGTTCGCGGTGAGCATCCGGGGCGCCGCCATCGAAGGGTCCCGAGCCGTGGTGGTGGGCGGCAACGGCATCGTCGCCGAGTCCGACCCGGCCACCGAGCTCATCGAGACGCGGGCCAAGATGCAGGCCATGCTCTCGGCCATCGTCAGGCCCTGAGGG
>JAAZBK010000495.1 GCA_012513855.1 Acidimicrobiales bacterium | reverse complement strand
CGCGCGCCCCAGCCGCTGCAGCCCGGGACCATGACCCCGGTGGCGCCGGGAGCCTGCGCCGGCCCGCACATGTCGACGTGGGCCCACGGCACGTCGCCCACGAAGTGGGCGAGGAACAGCGAGGCGATGATCGCGTCGGGCTTGCCGACCGGAGCGCAGTTCATGAGGTCGGCCGTGAGCGAATCGATCTCCTTGCGGTACGGCCGGTGCAGGGGGAGCTCCCACACCAGCTCGCCGCTGGCGTCGGCGGCCGCCCGGACCTGGTCGATCATGGTCCGGTCGTTGCCGAACAGTGCCGACATGTCGCTGCCCAGCGCGCCATCTCGTGGAACACCATCATCCTCGTGGCCGCCATGATCCCGCTGTCGAACGCCATGCAGAAGACCGGAGCCGCAGCCACCCTGGCCGACGGGCTGGTGTCGATGGTGGGCGACGCCGGGCCCCGGGTGTTCCTGGTGGGGTTGTTCGTGTTGGTGGCGGTGCTCGGGCAGCTGATCTCGAACACCGCCACTGCGCTGATCGTCATCCCCATCGCCATCACCTCTGCGGCCGAACTGGGCATCTCGCCGATCCCGGTCCTCATGTGCGTCCTGGTCTCGTCGACCGCCGCCCTCCTCACCCCGGTGGCGACCCCGGCCAACCTGATGATCATGGATCCGGCCGGCTACCGGTTCGCCGACTACAGCCGCCTCGGCATCGTGGTCATGGCGTGGTACGCGGTGATCTCGATCCTGTGGGTCCCGTTCGTGTGGAGCTTCTGAACCGTCCGCCGGTGCACCGTCGAGTCAGTGGGCGGCACCGACCCGGCGGTCCTGCCGGAGCTGTCGAGCGGGGGCTCCGGGATCCACCGCCTCGCCGATGATCTCCTCCAGCACGTCCTCCATGGTGACGATCCCGGTGACCCGCTGATCGCGGTCGACGACCACGGCCAGGTGGTGGCGTTCGGCCCGCATCTCGTGCAGCAGGTCGTCGAGCTTCGTGTCGGGTGTGGTTCGGAGGGTGGGCCTGGTGAGCGAGCGCGTGCTGGCCTCAGACCGTTCCACCTGATCGAGCCGGAGGAGGTCCTTGGCCAGCACGACCCCGACGATCTGATCGATGCCGCCGTCGGTCACGAGGAGGCGCGAGCGGTGCGTGCGGGCGATGGTCCTCTCCACGTCCTCGACCGAGGCCGCCACGTCGACCTGGTCGATCCGGTCGCGCGGGGTCATGGCTGCGGCCACCTCGAGGTCGCTCAGCGCCAGCGACCGGGTGAGCAGGTCGTGGTGGTCGGGGGAGACCGAGCCGTGGCCGACGCTCTCGTCGAGCAGCAGCATCAGGTCGGCCGGGCCGTGGACGGTCGCGCCCTCGTCCTTGGGTTGCACGCCAGCCAGCCGGATGACGCCGTTGGCCATGGCGTTGAGCAGCCAGATGATCGGGCGGAAGAGGATCGAGAACGCCCGGAACGGTCTGATCAGCAGGAGCGTCGACGACTCCGGGTGGGAGATGGCCCAGGACTTGGGCGCCATCTCGCCCACCACCATGTGCAGGAACACCACGATGGCGAGGGCCACCAGGAAGGCGATGGTGTGGCGCAGGGCCGAGGAGATCTCGATGCCGGTCTGGTCCAGGAGGCCGTCGAACGTGCTGGCCAGAGCCGGTTCGGCCACCATGCCCAGGCCGAGCGAGCACATCGTGATCCCGAGTTGGGCCCCGGCCAGCATCAGCGAGAGCTGCTTGATGCTGGTGAGGGCCATGACCGCACGCTTGTCGCCATCGGCGGCGAGCTGCTCGATCCGTGATCGCCGCGCCGCGAGGAGGGCGAACTCGGCGGCCACGAAGAAGCCGTTGGCCGCCAACAGCACCAGACCGATGCCGAGAGCGAGCGGCGTGCTCACCGTTCACCTGACCGATCGACCTCGTCGGTGGGGGCGGCCGAAGGGGTGATCCGCACCTGAGCGATGCCGTGGCCCTCCTTCTCCGTCACCTGTATCCGGGCCTCGTCGACCTCGATCTCGTCGCCCACCTCGGCCAGCCGCGACAGGTGGGCCACCACCAGCCCGGCCACGGTGTCGTAGTCGCCGTCGGGAAGATCGATGCCGGTGGCCCGCCGGATCTCGTCGGGTCGACGGGCACCGGGCACCAGCCAGCCGCCAGCCCCGTCGGCGTGGATGTGACGCTCTGCCGCCTCCGCGTCGTGTTCGTCGGCGATGTCGCCGACCAGCTCCTCCACCAGGTCCTCGAGGGTGATGATCCCCGAGGTGTCGCCGTGCTCGTCGATCACCAGCGCCATGTGCCGTCCCGCGTCGCGCAGCTCGGTGAGCACGACCGGTAGGGGAGCGGCCTCGGGGAGCGCGACGGCGGGGACCATGAGCTGCTCGACGGTGGTGGTGGCCCGGTCCTCGACGGCGACCCGGAGCAGGTCCTTGGCCTGGACCACCCCCAGGTAGTCACCGGAGTCTCCTGGGGTCACCACTGGGAACCGCGAATGCCCCGTGGCCAGGAGCTCCTGGACGTCGGCGGCCGTGGAATCGGATGAGATCCTGGCCACCCGGTTGCGCGGCACCATGGCATCGGCAGCGGTGAGGTCACGAAACGAGATGGCTCGCCGGAACAGGTCGGCCTGTTGCTCGGTCAGCGCGCCGTGCGCAGCCGACTCTCCGGCGATGAAGTCCAACTCGTCGGCCGAGACCGCGCCTTGGAGCTCCTCGACCGGTTCGATGCCGACAGCACGGAGCAGACGGTTGGCGGCGTCGTCGAAGAACCTGATGATCGGTGACGCCAGGCGCATGAAGACGAGGGTGCTGCCGGCCAGGGCCTTGGCCACCGGGTGGGGTCGCGCGATGGCGAGGTTCTTGGGGGCGAGCTCCCCGAACACCATCGATGCTCCGGTGGCCAGGATGAAGCCGGTTGTGACGGCCACTGCGGATCGGACCGACTCGGCGACCCCGATGGCGTCGAGGAGGGGGCCGAGCGCGCTCACGAACACCGGCTCGGCGATGAAGCCGACGATCAGGGACGTGACGGTGATTCCCAGCTGGGCCCCCGAGAGCATGAAGCTCAGCCGGCCGAGGACCTTCACGGCCTTGCCCGCCTTGCGGTCGCCGGACTCGGCTTCCCGCTCCAGCTCGGACCGGCGAGCGGTCACGTACGCGAACTCGGCAGCCACGAAGTAGCCGCTGACGGCGATGAGGCCGACGACGGCCAGGAGTCCGAGAACCGTCACCGGACCATTCTGCCCGGCCGCCCGGGCGCGCTCGGGACGAAGGTCCCTTTCGGTTCTCCGCTACAGGGGCTAGGTGTGGATGGAAGTCGATCCTGAGGACGGTTCCCATGTGCGATCACTGCGGTTGCCGAGCGTTCGGACCCATAGCGGAGCTCACCGCGGACCACGAACACATCCTGGAGCTGGCATGGGAGGTGGCCGAAGGCGAGTGGCCCGACGAGGCGACCCACCAGGCGGCCAGGGACCAGCTGAACCGGTTCCTCGACTTCCACGCGGTGAAGGAGGAGATCGGTCTGTACCCGCTGCTGATCTCGACCGGCGACCTGGAGGTGGAACGCTGCGAGGGTCTGGAGGCGGAGCACCGCGAGGTCCACGACCTGCTCGAACGAGCGGCCTTCGACAGGCGTTCCTACTTCGCCCTCGCTGCTCACATCGAGGAGGAGGAGATGGAGCTGTTCTCGGCCTCGCGCTTCGCCTTCGACGACGAGGAGTGGGAGCAGATGGACCAGGCCCACCACGCGGCCGCCCACCAGTTCGGCATGCCCCACGGCCACGACGAGGACGCGGGCGTTCCGGCTCGACACCGACACGACGACGGTCGCGTCGGGTCGAGGTGATCTGAGGTGCTGCGGACCACCGCGACCGATCCCGACCTGCGGCTACCAGCGGCTGCCCTGCCGTTCCTGGTGGTGGGTGCTGTGGCCGTGGTGGCCGGCGGCGTGGTTGCCGCCGTGACCCGCCCGACCGGGTTCGAGCAGGGCTCGTGGGTGGCCGCGTACCTGGTGCTGGTGGGAGGGGTGGGCCTCATGGCGCTCGGCACCGGTCAGGCTCTTCTCGCTCCTAGCGCGCCGGAGCGCTCCGTTGCGGGCGGGCAGCTGGCGGGCTGGTTGGTGAGTGCCGCGCTGGTGGTGACGGGAACCCTGGCGTCGACTCCCGTGGTCACGGCCGCCGGCGGTCTGTCGCTCATGGCTGTGCTCGGGAGCTTCGTGGCGTCGGTTCGGGGCTCGTCCGCGCGAGGTGCGCTGATCTGGTGCTACCGGGCGGTCCTCGTGGTGCTGTTGGTGAGCATCCCGGTGGGCCTGGTGCTCGCCTGGCAGCGCCACGGCTGATCAGGTGTCGGGGGCGGCCCGGCGGGCGTGCTACTACAGGTGTGCGCCTCGGTCGCCGCGCGTGACCAGGTCGCCACCGATGCCGACTCCGACGAGCAGGCAGTGGTCCGCGGTCTGAACCGATCGCGCTCACCTCGCCATCGCCGTCGACCTCGCGGGCGACCCTGAGGCGGCGAGTTCGCCGCGTGAAAGTCGAGGAGACCGAATGAACTCCGGCCAGGACAACGAAGCACGGATCGTCACCCCGTTGACGCAACTGCTGGACATCCGCCACCCCGTGGTGCTCGCGCCCATGGACGGCACCGCGAACGGCCGGCTGGCCGCGGCGGTCGCCCGGGCCGGCGGCCTCGGCCTGATAGGTGGCGGCTATGCGGACGCCGACTGGCTCGAAGGCGAACTCGAAGCGGCGGCCGGGGCCCGCGTCGGGGTCGGCTTCATCACCTTCGCCCTCGACGAACGCCCGGCGGCCCTGCGCCTGGCGTTGGAGGCGAAGCCGATCGCCGTCCAGCTCTCGTTCGGTGACCCACGGCCCCACGCCGAGGCCATACGGGCCGCCGGTGCGGCGCTCATCTGCCAGGTTCAGACCCCCGACGAGGTGAAGGCCGCCGTCGAGGCGGGAGCCGACGTGTTGGTCGCCCAGGGGCGAGACGCCGGCGGCCACGGCCGGCCCGACCTGGGGACCATGGCCCTGGTGCCGTCGATGGTCGACTCGGTGGCACCGGTTCCGGTGGTGGCGGCCGGTGGCATCGCCGATGGTCGGGGCCTCGCCGCTGCGCTGATGCTGGGCGCGGCCGGCGTCACCATGGGCACGAGGTTCCTGGCGTCCACCGAAGCCTCGTCGAATCCCGCCGAGCAGGCCGGTCTGGTGGCGGCGCGATCCGTGGACACGGTGCGCACCGACGTGTTCGACCAGGCGCGCGGCCCGGCGTGGCCCGAGGGACACGACGGCCGGGTGGTCCGGAGCAGCTTCACCGAGGAGTGGCGCCGCAGCCGGGACGAGGCTGCGGCCAGCGAGCGCTACTGGGCCTCCGCGCCCGACGACTACGACGTGAGACCGCTCTGGGCGGGCGAAGGCCTGGACCTGATCTCCGCGATCGAGACCCCCGATGACATCGTCCGCTCGGTGGTCGACCAGGCGATCGCTCGCCTGCGCACGGCCGGTCCGATGGTGGTGGCGGGAGCAGGACGTTGAGCGGGAGCGATGCACCTCCGGGAGCGCCCGACGAGGTCGACGACTCCTTCCTTGCCGGCCTGGTGCACGAGCTGGCCGACGCGGTGGTGGTCGCGGACCCCTCCGGGACCATCACCTACTGGAACGCCGCGGCCCACCGGTTGTTCGGCTGGAGCCGGGAGGAGGCGGTAGGCCAGCCCCTCGACCTGATCATCCCCGAACGGCTCCGCGCTCGCCACGGCGCCGGGTACGCCCGGACGATGGAGACGGGCGAGACGTCCTACGGCGATCGGCTGCTGGAGGTGCCGGCGCTGCGCTCCGACGGGCGACCCCTGTCGATCGCCTTCACGGTGACCCTGATCCGACGTCCGGGTGAGAAGCAGCCGATGGCGATAGCGGCGGTGATCCGTGACGACACCGAGCGTTGGCAGGAACGCCGCGACCTGCGACGGCGACTGGCCGAGCTGGACGCCGGGTGACGGCCGCGCACCCCAGGTCTGTCAGCACCCCCACGTAGGATCGATCCCATGGAGCCGCGTGAGGACCGAACCCGCACCTCGGCCTTCGGCGTCGGCAAGCGCGAGGGCCACGACTCGAGCGCGTTCTACGCCCGCTTCCAACCTCCGGCGCTCTCGGAGGACGAGCACGTCGACCGGCCCGAGGCCCTCATCGACGAGCTGGGCCGGGGCCGGATCTTCCACGGCTCCAGCACCGCCATGAGCCAGATCCCCGACTCCAGCGTGGCGCTGGTGGTCACCTCGCCTCCGTACTTCGTGGGCAAGGAGTACGAGCTGGCCGTCACGGGCGAGTCAGATCCAGATTCGAGGATCCCCGGGTCCTACATCGAGTTCCTCGACATGTTGCGTGAGGTGTTCGCCGAGTGCGAGCGGGTGCTCGAGCCGGGGGGCCGCATCGCCGTCAACGTCGCCAACCTCGGGCGCAAGCCCTACCGGAGCCTCAGCGCCGACATAATCAGCATCCTCCAGGACGACCTGCGCCTGCTCCTGCGGGGCGAGGTGATCTGGGAGAAGGCGTCGTCCTCCTCGGGGTCCTGTGCTTGGGGCTCGTTCGCCAAGGCGTCCAACCCGGTGCTGCGAGACATGACCGAGCGGGTGATCATCGCCTCCAAGGGGCGGTTCTCGCGGGCGCTGAGCCTGAAGGACCGTCGCCGTCGCAACCTTCCCCACGAGTCGACCCTGGCCAACGACGAGTTCGTCGACGTCACGCGCGACGTGTGGCGGATCGACGCAGAGTCGGCCACCCGCATCGGCCATCCGGCGCCCTTCCCCGTGGAGCTGCCCCGGCGCCTGATCGACCTGTACACCTACAAGGACGACATCGTGCTGGACCCGTTCGCCGGCTCGGGCACCACCCTGGTGGCCGCGGCGCGAACCGGCCGGATCGGCGTCGGGTTCGACACCGACGCCGGCTACGTCGATCTGGCCCAGAAGCGGCTCGACGCCGAGTTGGAACGGGCCCGTCAGAGAGATCACGTGATCAGCCAGATCGAGCACGCCGAACCGCCGCAGAAGCAGGTGCTCCTGGCGCAGCTCCCGTTGGAGGACCGTCAGGAGCACTTCCAGGCCCGGGCGGTGCGGGAGGGCAAGCGGGCGCAGGACATCGCCAAGCTCCGCCTGCACGAGGCTGGCTTCGACCACGTCAACGAGAAGGCCAAGCACCCCTCCGGGATCATCGAGTTCAACTTCCAGCTCACCAGTCCCGACGGCTCGTGCCAGTGGTGGGTCGACGTCTCCGGTGCGTTCACCACCAGCCGTCCGGGTCTGCAACGGGCCGACACGGTGTGGAAGCTGCTTGGCCGCCTCCACGTTCTCAGCGCGCTGGCCGACGGCCAGGAGAGCTCCGACAAGGGCGTGCTGGTGCTCACCTCCAACCTTACCAAGCCAGGTTCCCCTGGTGATCGGGCGCTGCGGGCTGTGGGTCCGGGTGTGATCTTCGACGCCATCGAGCTGTACGACCCCGCGGGGCTGGAACGGCTGCGGCGCTACGCGGAGACCGAGGACCCGTCACCTCTGCCGGGGTTCTGGACCGAAGCAGAGCTGGCCCAGCACCCGGGGTGATGGTGCTCAAGTCGATCGGCGCCTACGCGGTTCGCCGCAGCGATCCCGAGCTGCCGCCGCTGCTCGCCGACTCCGAGGAGACCCTCAACAAGGTCATCGCCCTGCGCTGGATCGGCGAGTGGACCCCAGCCGACGACGACGTCGCGGCGCCGGTGCGCCAGGCGATCCTGGAGGAACGTTGGAGCGACGCGGTGGTGGGCTGGATGGAGGCCACCGGCGAGGTGCTCGACATCTACCCGTTCGGTCTCGAGATCCACGAGGAGCGCGACTACCCCGCCGATGAGTTCGGCCCTCGGGTCCAGACCACGCCGCTCTTCCGAGGCGAGTAGAGCCGACGCGTCGTCGCTACTACCGATCAGCGCACGAAGGTCGGTTCGTCTCTCGTGGAGCGGTCGGCGTCGTAGCGGTATCCGAGGCCGTCGAAGCGACTGAGGGCGCTGCGGGTGCCGATGCGCTCGCGCACGATCCAACCGGCCATGGCACCGCGGGCTCGTTTGGCGAAGAACGAGATCACCTTGGGCTCCGACCCGGCCTTCGGGCCGTGGTCCAGGAACCGGGGCGTGATCACCGGTGCATCCAACAGCTCTGGCCGCACGGCTCGGAAGTACTCGTTCGAGGCCAGGTTCACCAGGAACCGCCCACCCGGGCTGGCGTCGAGGTCCTCGGCGATGGCGCGGGTGGGGATCTCACCCCAGTAGTCGTAGAGGTCGCGGCCCCGGGGGTTCGAGACCTTGGAGCCCATCTCGAGCCGGTAGGGCTGGATCAGGTCGAGCGGGCGGAGCACGCCGTACAGGCCCGACAGGATCCGGAGGACCTTCTGCGCCCGCGTGTAGTCGCGCTCGCCGAAGGTGTTCGGTGCGTCCATCCCGAGGTAGGTGTCGCCGTTGAACATCAAGAGCGCGGGGCGGGCGTTGCGGGTGGTGAAGGGAGGCGACCAGTCCTGGAACCTCTCGAAGTTGAGCTCGGCCAGCTCGGGGGAGATCGACATGAGCGCCTGGAGGTCGTCGGGAGACTTCTTGGCCATCACCTCGACGAGCTCCACCGACTGGTCGAGCAGGCGATGATCGGAGTGCTTGCGCGTCGGCAGCTTCGACTCGAGATCCAGGGACTTGGCGGGAGACACCACGATGAGCACGCCACCGTTCTAGCCAATCCCCGTCAGGGATCCTCCCAACCGGTCGTCGGTGGCCGTGCTCGTCGACCGAACCGAGCTCAGTCGGCCACCTGGTAGATCTCCGACACCTGCCATCCGTCGGTGGGGCTGAACCGCATCACGTAGTGGGTGGAGCCGCCTTCGTAGGTGAAGGCGCAGTCGGAGTTGGGACCGACCTCGTCGGTCTCCCAGCATCCCTGGAAGTCGTCGGTGGCCTCGGCCCCGCTCTTGCTGAACAGCTGATCGAACGCTTCGTCGTCCATCAGCTCCCGGGCGCAGGCGGTGTCGCCGCGGGTCCAGGCGATGAAGACGGCCTGGGCTGCGGAGTCGGGATAGGTGGGATCGGCCCCCGCATCGCGGCACTGGGCCGGGTCGGCCGTGATCGGCGGTTCCGACGTCGTGGTGGTGGTGTCGGGTGCCGTGGTGGTCGACTCCTCCTCGGGCTCGGACGTGGTGGTCGTCGTGGACGTGGTGGTCGAGGTGGTGGAGGTCGAGCTGGTCGAGGTGGTGGTGCTCTCCACCAGCGAGGAGTCGGTGGTGGCCACCGGATCGTCGTCGTCCTCGTCGAGGATCGTGGTGAACAGCAGCGCCACGGCGATCACCGCGATGACGGCCAGGATGGCGGCGATGATCCAGAGCCGGCGCTGTGCGTCAGGCGGTGGCTCGGCGTCGAACGGCTGCGGTTCGTGGCTGCTGTCGCTCATCGCCGAAACGGTACCTTCAGCGGCGGGACCGCCTGGTGAGGGCCGATCCCGACCCGAACAGAGCGAACCCGATCACCGCCAGCCCCAGCACTCCGAGGCCGGTCCGGGCCAGCGCACCGCGGCCTCCCCTGTCGGCCGCCGGAGGGCGCGGATCGGACCCAGGTCTCGACGGGCTGAAGTCGGGAGACGGGGGAGCGCTGGTGGTGGGCGCGTCGGTCGTCGTGGTGGTGCCGGGCACCGTGGTGGTGGTCGAGGTCGTCGGTTCAGGCACCGTGGTGGTGGGGCTGACCGGACCGGGTGCGGGCACCGTGGGTGGCACCGGTTCGCCGGGGTAGCCGACGCTTCGCTGGCTGTAGTCGCACACGCCCTGGGGGTGGATCGCCTCCAGGTGGGCCTGCTCCTCCTCGGTCGGCTCCCACACCCCGTAGTCGCCGTCGGCGATCGACTGGGCCACCGACTTGGTGTGGCACTTGTACACGTCGTTGGTGATGGGACCGCCGGCGACCACCCGCGAGGTGGAGTGCATCGGGAAGTATGCCGAGCACGCTCCCACCGGGACCCCGTCGACCTCGGAGGGGGCGGCCGTCGTCCAGGCGCCGGCGCCGGTGGTGACCAGCTCGTTGGCACCGCTCCACACGTCGTCACCGCTGGCGATCTCGGTTCCGTCGGTGGTCCAGCACCTGTCGACGGCACCGGACGGCTTGGCATCGGCCACGCTGATACCGGGTGTGGCCTGGATGTTCAGGACCCACTCGTCGATGACCCGGAACCCGAGGTCGAACAGCCGGTCGGTGGCGCCGGAGTCCTCGTCGGGCCGGGCGTCGAGGAACCAGATCAGCTGGTTGTCGGCGTCTCCCTCGGCTCGGCGGATCCGCTCGCGGATCACGAACGACTGGTGCACGTTGTGCATGTCGAGCTGGTCCTCGAGGTAGTGGCGGGCGTCGATGATGGGGATCTCCCGCGGCATCGATCCGTCGAAGACGAGCCCGCTCTCGAAGGCGGCGGTGATCGCCGCGACATCGGCGGATCGGCGCGGAGCCGGCGCGGCGGGATCGGTGCTGAAGTTCATCTGGCGCGACGAGTACTGGTCGAGCTCGTCGCCCGAGCACAGGCCGATGAACGAACCGAGCAGAGCGATCTCGTCGCCCGCCATGGCCTTGACCATGCCGCACGACTCCGCCACGTTGTCCTCGGCCTCCTTCCAGGAACCGATCTTGGCGTTGAGGTCGAGGAACTCCTGCGGGGTGATGGTGCCGTCGGCCACGGCGCGCAGGCCGTACTGGACGCCGACGTTGTCCCAGGGCACCCGGGCGTAGCCGGACTCGGGATCGACGCCGTAGACCTCGACGACATCGTCCCAGTGGGTCCAGTCGACCCACTGGGAACGGTCCTCGTGGGTGCGGAGGAGCCGGCCCATGTCCGGGAAGTCGTCGGGGTAGAGCGGGCTGCCCGTGCCCAGCTTGGCGATCAGTTCTGGCAAGTAGGGATCGATGGCGTCCTCCATGTCGACCGCCAGGCCGAACGTGGGGTTCAGGGCCAGCGGAGTGGCCCCGCGCCAGCCCTCGATGCACTCGCTGCTGCCGGTGTCGCCCGTGCGCGCCTGCCAGTCGGACGTGAACCCCTCGATGGTGTTCTGGCCCTGGAGGATCTGGCGGTTGTCCCAGTCCTGCCAGCGCGGGTTGTCGGCGTCGAGCACGTCCATGTAGTGCTCGAGCAGCTCGCAGTCGCCCACGTTGATCGTCTGGGTGGTCATGTCGGGGTAGGAGTACTGGGGGATGGCGGCGTCGAGCAGGCCAGGGTGGTTCTGCCCGTACACGTACTGCTGGATGCCGCCTCCCGAGCCGCCGATGCCGACCGTGTAGGTGGGGTCGCCGTACTGGTCAACGAACCGGGCCTTCAGCTCGACCGCGGTGCGCCCACCGAGCATCAGGTTGTAGTGGGTCGACGTGCGGGTGCCGCTGGAGAAGACGACGGCGTGGCCGAGCCGCATCGCCTCGTGCTGGGTGGCCGCGCCGGTGCTGATGTCGCCCTGGCTGTGGCCGATGCCAACCCCACCGGAGAACGAGAAGAGGAGGCGCCCGTTCCAGTGATCGGTGCTGCGGGGAGCGGCCGGATCGGCGCTGGCCGCCAGGTACTCCTCGAACGGGGCGAGCATGGCGATGGCGTACAGGAACCGGTTGTCGGGCAACGTGCCCCGCTGGTAGCGCACCAGGTAGGGGATCTGGGACGCGCCGTCGAGCGACATCTGGTCTGCGCCGAGGAGGGTGGAGACGTCGAGCATGACGATGTCGTCGGGCAGGGCGGCGGCTCCGGGCGGGAGCGACTTCAGGCTTCCGTCGGTGGACCGGTAGCGGTACTCGGTGATCTCGTTCGCCTGGCAGCGTTCGCTCCAGCCGATCGGGTCCTGGGCCCGATCGGGCTGGCCGTCGGGGGTCAGGGGGTAGACGGGCGTGCCCTTCTTCACCTGGTTGTCGACGATGGGCTGTCCGAGGCCGTTGAACTCGGTGGTGCAGAGGAAGGGCGATTGCGGTGCACCTGGGTCGCCGGCGGCCGGCGCGGCTGTCGATGTCGGCGCGCCCGCCCGCTCGGGTGCGGCAGCGGCGCCGCCGACCGCCACGGTTCCGGCGGTCAGGGCACCGAGCGACAGGAGAGCCCCGGTCGTCCGGGAGACCCTCGAAAACAGCGATCGACTCGGCACCGCCCGTGCGTACGCTTCGGTTCGCGACGTAGCGGCCCTGCGAATTCCCCTCACACGACTCTCCCCTGGCTAGGTGTGGTTCGACGGGAGGGTACGCCACGTCTACACGGCCTGCCCGGGAATCCTGGCCGCACCGTGGTGGTCTCTGACATCGAGATCGACGGTCCGATGACGAGCGCACCCCCTCTGACCTGGAGTTCCTCCCTGCGCAGTGCTGGGGGTCCCGCTCGTTGTCACCCCCCCTCGGTACCGTCGAAGCATGGTCCGGTTCCTCCACACCGCCGACTGGCAGCTGGGCATGACCCGCCGCTACCTCGGTGCCGACGCGCAGCCCCGCTTCTCCGCGGCGCGCGTAGACGCGGTGAGGGCCATCGGGTCGCTGGCGGCTGCCCGGGGGTGTGACTTCGTGGTGGTCTGCGGAGACGTGTTCGAGACCAACCAGGTGGAGCGCCAGGTGGTGGTTCGTGCGCTCGATGCCATGGCGGCCACCCCCGAGGTCACCTTCTACCTGCTCCCGGGCAACCACGATCCTCTCGACGCGTCGTCTGTCTTCCGCTCGCCCACGTTCGTGCAGCACCGGCCCTCGAACGTGGTGGTCCTCGATCGCCCGGGACCGATGGCCGTCTCACCAGGGCTGGAGATCGTGGCGGCGCCGTGGACCTCCAAGCGCCCCCTCACCGATCTGGTGGGTGCGGCCATCAGCGAGCTGGCGGTCGACGGTACGCAGCGCGTCGTGGTGGGCCACGGGGCGGTCGACTACCTGAGCCCGGATTCCGCCAACCCGGCGCTGATCGGGTCGGCGCTGGTCGATCAGGCGCTCGAGCGGGGGCAGGTCCACTACGTCGCGCTCGGAGACCGCCACTCCACCACCGCCGTCGGTCGGTCCGGACGGGCCTGGTACTCCGGTGCCCCGGAGGCCACCGACTTCCGCGAGACAGACCCCGGCAACGTCCTCGTGGTCGAGATGGACGACGGGTCGGTGTCGGTCGACCCGGTGCGGGTGGGAACGTGGGAGTTCGTCCAGTACGACGCCGAGGTATCGGGAGAAGCAGACCTCGACGTGCTCGACGCCTTCCTCGACGGGTTGCCCAACAAGGCGCGGACCATCGTCCGGTTGGGCCTGGTGGGTCAGCTCTCCCTGGCCGAGAAGGCCCGTCTCGACTCCATGCTCGCCCACCACGCGGATCTCCTGGGGTGTCTGGAGACGTGGGGACGGCGAATCGATCTGATCGTCCTGCCCACCGAGGCCGACTACGGGGATCTGGAGCTCACCGGATTCGCCCAGACCGCCCTCACCGATCTTCGTGAGCAGGCGGAATCCAACGCAGACGGCAACGAGGTGGCGCGAGACGCGCTCGCTCTGCTGGTGCGCCTCAGGGGCACGGCATGAGGATCCACCGGCTCGCCATCCGCAACTTCCGCGGCGTCGACTCCTTCGAGATCGACCTGCCCGCCGACGGGGTCACCATCATCGAGGGCGGCAACGAGGTCGGCAAGAGCTCCCTGGCCGAGGCGCTCGACCTCGTGTTCGCCTTCCCCGACAACAGCAAGAGCGCAGCGATCCGGCAGGTCCAGCCCGTCCACCGCGACGTCGGGCCGGAGGTAGAGGTGGAGCTGACCACCGGCGGCTACCGCCTGGTGTACTCCAAGCGTTGGCTCCGCAGGCCGTCCACCACCCTCTCCATCGTCGAGCCCTCGCGCGAGCAGCAGACGGGGCGAGACGCTCACGACCGCGTCAACCAGATCCTCGACCAGACGCTGGATCGAGACCTCTGGAACGTGCTGAGGCTCGAACAGGGAGGAGACCTGTCCGCCTCGGGCTTCGTGCTCCCGTCGCTGAGCAGGGCGCTCGAGGCCACCGTGGGCGCCGATCTCACCGGGCCGGGAGAGGACGACCTCTGGGATCGCATCGTGGCCGAGCGCGACCACTATTGGACGCCCACCGGTCGCCCCAGTGCGGAGCGGACGCGCCTGGCCGAACGGGTCGAGGAGGCCGTGGCGGCCGTCTCGGCCATCGAGAGCCAGATCCGGGAGGTGGAGGCCCGTACCGACGAGTTCGCCAGGCTGGAGGCAGAGGCCGTCGACCTCGCGGCCCGCCAGGTCGACCTCGTGCAGGCCGAGGCCGAGGCCGCAGGAAGACTCGAGGCGCTCGATGGCCTCCGCCAGGAGCTCGTCCGGGTCGAAGCCGACGCCCAACGGGCATCGAGCGATCACCAGCGCTGGTCGCAGCTCGGCGAGGCCCGCGCTCGTCTGGTCGAGTCGGTGGCCCGCCGCGAGGCGGCGCTCCTCGAGTCCGAGCAGGCGCTGGCGGAGTCCGAGCCGGAGCGGGCCGACGCCGAACGTGCGCTCGCCCGGCTCACGATCCGTCGCCGGGAAGCAGCCGACGCGCTGCGTGGAGCCGAACTGGCGGCAGACCAGGCTGCGGCCGACGCCACCTACCGCCGGCGCCAGATAGAGGTGGCCCAGTTCCGTGAGCGGCTGGAACGGGTGGTCGATGCCCAGGCCGAACTGGAACGGGTCGAACTGGTGCTCGCCGGGGTCGAGATCACCCCCGACACGGTCGTGGCGATGGAGGCGGCCCAGCTCGAGCTGGCCCGGGCCGAGGCGGCGGCCGAAGCCGGCGCGGCGGTGGTGAGCGCCGTGGCCCAGGCTGGCATCGTCCTCGAGGTCGACGGCCAGCCCGTTCCCTTGGCGCCCGGAGACCAGCACACCATCGCGGTCGCCGCCGCCACCGAGATCTCCGTTCCGGGGCAGGTCGAGCTCACGGTGAGCGCAGGCGCAGATTCGCGGGTCAGAGCGGAGAAGCTCCAGGAGGCCCGCAACCTCCTCACCGAACTGTGCCGCCGGCACGGCGTGGCAGACCTCGACGAAGCCCGACGCATCGCTGCTGCCAGGGCAGACGCCGAGCGCACCCGCACCTACGCCAACGAGCGTCTGGTGGCAGACCTCCGAGATCTCTCGGTCGACGGTCTCGCCAACAAGATCGCCTCGCTGTCGGTGAGGATCGCCGAGTTCGAGGCTTCCAGGGCGCCGGTCCCCGCCCTGCCGGCCGACCTCGGCCAGGCCCAGAAGGTCGAAGCCTCCACCGTCGAGGTGCTGGGCCAGCGTCGCTCCGACTTCGACGACACCGAGGCCGATCTGGAGGCCGCCCAGGCCCGGACCCGCGAGTTGGGGGAGAGCGGCGCCGCCCGGCTGGAGCGGGTGAAGATGGATCGGGCGGCCCTGTCCGACGCGCTGGAGGTGCTGGCCGCGGCGAGGGTCGACCACCCCGACGACCAGATCGCCGAACAGGTGGAGCTCGCCTCCGCGGTGCGCAAGGCCGCAGAGGTTCGCCTGGCCGAGGCCGAGCGCTCGCTGGCCCTGGCCGATCCCGACACGCTCGATGCTCTGGCCGAGTCCACCCGCCGGGCCAGGGAGCGGGGCGAGGCCGCCACGCGAGAGAACCGTGACCAACGCCGGAGCCTCACGGCCGTGATCGAGCACACCGGCGAGCAGGGCCTCGCCCACCGGCTCGACCTGGCCCTGGCCGAGGCAGATCGTCTCAAGCTGGAGGCCGAGCGCCTCGAGGGTCGGGCTCATGCCGCCCGCTTGCTCCACGACACGTTCGATCGTCACCGCACCGTGGCCCGCCAGAAGTACGTCGCCCCCTTCCGGGAGCAGATCGAGAGGCTCGGCCGGTTGGTCTACGGACCGTCACTGGAGATCGAGCTCGACGACCAGTTGGGGATCTCCAGCCGCACGCTGAACGGCGTGACCGTCGGGTTCGACCAGCTCAGCACGGGCGCGAGAGAACAGTTCGCGCTTCTCAGCCGCCTGGCCTGCGCGTCGCTGGTGTCGGGCAACGGCGAAGGCGCACCGGTCGTGTTCGACGACGCTCTGGGCTGGACAGACCCCCAGCGGCTCGGCCAGATGGCCGCCGCCATCAGCGTGGCCGCTCGCCAGTGCCAGGTCATCGTCCTCACCTGTACGCCCGGCCGCTTCGCCGGCGTCGGGGCCGCGTCGGTGGTCCGACTCGGTTCATCAGAGGCACGGGAAGACCCTTCGCTGACCGCCTGATCCCCAGCCACCTCATTTCCGTAAGTTCCCGGAAGTCGACTGATTCAGGGGTAAATGGTTAACTGAAGCGATGACCGAGCGGGCTCCGCAGGGCATGGCGGTGATCGCCGGCCGAGAACTGCCCTCGGAGCGGATCGCCCTGCGGCCCGATCTCGAGGAGACGGTCAGTCGTGCCTGGCCTGAGCGGGTGGCCTTCGGTGTACTGGGGCTGGCCCTGTTCGTGACGGCTCTCGGCCTCATGAAGGAAGGGGCCGCCAACCTCATCCCGTCGCTGGAAGGCTCGATCTTCACCGACAACGCGTGGAGCACCTTGGGACTGGGATGGCTCGGGTCGTGCCTCGTGCTCTCGGGTTCGCCGGTTGCGGCTTCGGCGCTGGCCCTGCTCGACGGGGGTGCCATAGACCGGACCCAGGCGTTCACCATGCTCACCGGCTCCCGGCTGGGTGCTTCGTTCGTGGTGCTGGTGGTCGGGGTGATGTACAGCCTCCGCGACCAGGGGCAGGGCCAGAAGCGGGCGCCCGTCTCCATCGGCGTGCTGTCGCTGTTGATGACGGCGGTGATCTACCTGCCGGGCGCCGCCATCGGCTTCGTGCTGCTCGACCGAGGCGTGTTCGACGGGTTCGACATCGGTACGTCTCCGGGGATCACGTCGGCCACCGACGCCGCCTTCGGCTGGAGCGTCGACCTGATCACTTCGTTCGCTCCCGGGTGGACCTTGTTCCCCGTCGGCCTCGCGCTCCTCGTGGCCGGGTTCAACTGCTTCGATCGACTGTTGCCGGCCCTCGGCACCGATGAGCTCGGCAACCGCGAGGTGGCCTGGTCGTCGCGGATGTGGCCGATGTTCCTCGCGGGCGCCGCGGTCACCACCCTCACCCTCTCGGTGTCGGTGTCGCTGACCCTGCTCGTTCCTCTGGTGGCCAAGGGCCACGTCCGCCGGTCGAACACGCTGCCCTACATCGCCGGTGCCAACATCACCACCCTGGTCGACACGCTGGTGGCCGCCATCCTCATCGGCAACCAGGACGCGGTTCGCGTGGTCGTGGCGGTCACCACGGTCGTCACCGTGCTCACGGTGTTGGTGCTGTTGACGGCGTACCCGCTCCTGCGCCGGGCCCTGCTGGCGGTGGCCCGCTACGTGCTGGCCAGCAACCGCCGGCTGGCCGGCTTCGCGGCGCTGCTCTTCGTCTTGCCCACGGCCCTCATAGCCGTCTGAGCCCACCCGAGGTGTGGGTGGTGCGGTCGAACTAT
>JAAZBK010000494.1 GCA_012513855.1 Acidimicrobiales bacterium | reverse complement strand
GCGGCGT
Source organism: Acidimicrobiales bacterium (assembly GCA_012513855.1). Lineage (GTDB taxonomy): Bacteria > Actinomycetota > Acidimicrobiia > Acidimicrobiales > Iamiaceae > Aquihabitans. The sequence continues at coordinate 2,393 of JAAZBK010000494.1, read as the reverse complement.
TCAAGTCCCCCCTCCGACACCACCTGACCAGGGCAAACACCCTGGTCAGTGGGCCTTGGCCGACCTGATCAAGGGCCTGGGGAACGCGGGCCGATCGCGGGCGCGGACGCTCCGGTGTTCGCCTTCTACATGAGCGTCGTTCGAGTCGAGGTCGACCCGCGCGCGGAAGAGGTGATCGAGGTCATCGTCGGCGAGGGGACGATGGCGCAGCCGGCGATGGTCGCCCGTCTCGATGGCAGCGTCATCAGCGGCGCCGACCGCGACCGGGTCGCCGGAATCCACTCCCGAGCCGAGTGGCCGACCTGGGACCATGGAACGGCAAGGTACGGCCCGGTCGTGGATGGACCGGAGAGATGAGTCCGACACCGAACGCGAATCCCGACGAGGGCCGTGGTCAGGAGGAGGCTGTCCACCAGGCCCGCGACCGGAACGAGAACGAACTCGACCGGCTGCTCGCCGAGATCGACACCGTTCGGGCGGACACCGACTTCACGACCCTGGCGCACGACCTCATCGAACGGGACAGAGAGATCCTCGACCGACTCGCCGAGTAGGGCGGACGGCGTAGGTTCGGTGGGATGCCGACTCCGCCTGGTCAACCGGTCCTCGATCTCACGATCGAGCTGCGCGAGGTCGAGCCGCGGGTGTGGCGCCGGCTGCTCGTGCCGGGGAGCGTTCGGCTCGACAAGCTGCACCGGATGTTCCAGGCGGCGATGGGGTGGGAGGACTGCCACCTCCACTCGTTCGAGATCGGCGAGGACCGCTACGGGTCGCAGTTCGACGACTACCCCGACGACGAGCTGCAGGAGAAGGACTTCACCGTCGTCAGCGCGGTCGGTACGAGCGAGCGCTTCACCTACGAGTACGACTTCGGGGACTCCTGGGAACACGAGATCACCGTCCACCGGGTGGGTCGGATGGCGAAGGGCCTCAAGTTCGCGGTGTGCCTCGACGGCGCCAACGCCTGCCCGCCCGAGGATGTCGGCGGGTCATGGGGCTACGAGCACCTCCTGGCGGTGCTCGCCGACCCATCCCACGAGGAGTACGAGCACCTCAGCCGGTGGGTCGGTCGTCCGGTCGATCCGCACGAGTTCGACCTCGCCCTCGTGAACGCCCATCTCCAGGCGGTTCGCTGACCCGGGCACGAAGCTCGTCTTCGATCCGCCCGACACGGTCGTCCGCCCCGGCCGCGTCGACGGCCTTCCACTCCCACGCCCGCAGACTCAACGCCAGCCTCTCTCGATTGCCCCGGCAGCCACCTGGCCTGCCTCTCGGGTTTGGCCGGAGTGCTCGATTCGGTGGGGGCGTGCGGCTGCCTTCACCGTTGCCGCGCCGTTATGGCGTGGTGACCTGATGGGTGAGGGACGCGGGCAGCCGATCGCGACCGGTCGGCTCGCCCGTCCCATGCCCCACTGACCCAGTTGTAGGGGCCGCGCGTTCGTAGGCTTGCTCGATCTCGCGGACCTGGCCCGCGCCGCGGGCGGCTGTCAGCAACGCCTTGGTGGCGGCACGCTTGGCAGCCTTCTGGGGTCGGGAGAGCTGGCGGACGTTCAGGAGCTCCTGCGCCCACGAGGGCTGGAGGTCCTGCACCGCCCAGTGCACCAGCGAGATCACGGGCCGCACGCTCTTGGGATGTCGCCACGGCGCCAGGGGGTTCAGCAGACGCACGGTCGGCATGGTCACGCCCAACAGGGGGAGGGAATCCTCGAGGTACTCGGCGATGCCCGCCTTCGAGTCGGGGAGGTCCGTGGCGCCGAGCGCATGGCCGACCCGGGTGTACTCACGGTAGAACGCGTCGAGTTCGGCGCCTCGTAGTGGACGGGGGTGATAGCGCTCGTGGCTGGCGGCGAGCGCCCAGACGATCGTCGCGTAGTTCCAGCGCAGCAGTTCGGGGTCGTTGGCGCGATAGCTGCGGCCGTCGGGTCGCACCCCGTGCACGCGGTCGTGCATCGCGTTGACCACCCGCGCGAGGCGTTCGGCCACCGGCGTTGCCGCCATCGTGGTGCCGAGGAAGAACGCGAAGCTGTGACCCGCACGCGACGCCATGGCGTCGCGGTCGTGATGACCCGTAGGCACACCATCGATGCGTTCGAGCACTCGAGTGTGCTCGTAGGCCATCCAGGCCATGTCCGGATGCAGCGTTTCCATCATCGCCGCCGCGGCGAGCGCCACCTGGACCAGCGGCACATGGGAGTGCACGTACCAGACGGGGCTGTCCGGACCGAACCAGCCGGGATCGCCGGGCGGATCGCTGAACTGGACCCCCTTGAAGAACTTCTCGCGGATGTCAGAGAACCCGCGGTCACCCAGCCCCCGGGTCACGCCACTGCGGTCGATCCGTTCGATCACGTCGAGTGCGTCCATCCCGGAAACGCTAATGTGACGCTTTGGTC
>JAAZBK010000493.1 GCA_012513855.1 Acidimicrobiales bacterium | reverse complement strand
TCATCGGGTTCGCCGACGACGCGGCGCCCGAGGGTGAGGTTGCCGCCCGGCTGGTGCGGCTCGACGCCTGGGTGGTGTGCGCGATCGACGGCATCGGTCGGGTGTCGTCCGACGGTCTGTCCGCGGTGGTGGCCGTGGGCGACCCGGCGGTGCGTCGGGAGATCGTCGAGCGGGTCGTGGCCGCTGGGGTGACGCTGGCTCCGGCGCTGGTCCACCCCACCGCGTCGATCGGACCGGACGTGCGCCTCGGCAACGGGTCGGTGGTGGCGACCGGTTCGCACCTCACCACCAACGTCGACCTCGGCGTCGGCGTGCAGGTCAACGTGGGTTGCAGCCTCTCCCACGACGTCGTCCTCGGCGATCACGTCACGCTCAGCCCCGGCTGCCGCCTCACCGGTGGGGTCTCGGTGGGGGAGGGAGCCTTCTTCGGGGTGGGAGCGGTGGTCGGGCCCCGGGTCACGATCGGGGCGGGAGCCCGGGTCGGTGCTGGGGCGGTTGTCCTGCACGACGTCGACCCCGGGGTCACGGTGCACGGGGTTCCGGCTCGTCCGAGCCCCGGTTCCGGCACCACGCCGTGACCGGGTCGAACCCGCCGAGCTCGGGCGCCGCACCTGGAAGCGGCGCCAAGGTCATCCACGTGACCACCGTCGACATGAGCCTCGACCTGCTCCTCAAGCCACAGCTGGTCGCCTTCGCAGAGGCGGGCTACGAGGTGGTCGGCGCCTCGGCCCCGGGACCGCACGTCGAGGAGCTGGAGGCGGTGGGCGTGCGCCACGTCCCGCTCGTCCACGCCACCCGCTCGATGGACCCGGTGGCCGACCTCCGCCTCGCGTGGGAGCTGTACCGGCTGTTCGTGCGGGAACGCCCCGACGTGGTCCACACGCACACGCCCAAACCAGGATGGTTCGGGCGGCCAGCCGCCCGGGCGGCCAGGGTTCCCGCGGTGGTCAACACGGTGCACGGTCTGTACGCCACGCCCGACGACGGGTTGGCCCGTCGGGCCGTGGTCTACGCACTCGAGCGCGCCGCCTCGGCGTGCTCCGACGCCGAACTGCTGCAGAGCTCCGAGGATGTGCCGGTCCTGCGGCGGCTGAGGGTTCCGCAGCGCAAGCTCACGGTGCTGGGCAACGGGATAGATCTGGCTCGATTCGCGCCGCCGACCTCCGCCCAACGGTCGGCGTCACGGGCTGCGCTCGGCCTCGCCGACCACCACGTCGCCGTCGGCGTGGTCGGCCGCCTCGTGTGGGAGAAGGGCCTCAGGGAGGTGATCGCCATGGCCACCGAGCTCCGCCGCACCCACCCGTCGGCCCGGGTCCTGGTGGCCGGTGGGGTGGAGCCCGACAAGGCCGACGGCTTGACGGCCCTCGACCTGGAGCGCGTGTCGGCCGAGTCCGGCATCGAGTTCGTCGGCGAACTGCGCCCGATCGACAGCTTCTACGACGCCCTCGACCTCTACGTCCTCGCGTCGTACAGGGAGGGCTTCCCGCGGTCGGCCATGGAAGCGGCCGCCAAGGGCCTGCCCCTGGTGCTCACCGACATCCGCGGTTGCCGACAGGTGGTCGACCCCGAGGTGAACGGAGCGCTGGTGCCACCACGTGACGCGGGAGCGCTGACCGCCGCGGTGTCCCGGCTGGTCGACGACGCCGATCTGCGGACGAGGCTGGGGGAGGGTTCGACGGCCAAGGCCGCCACCGACTTCGACCAGCAGAACGTGATCGACATCACCCTCGACACCTACGCCAGGCTCCTCGGGAACAGGGCCTCATAGTCGGGGGCGCCCGCGACCCCTCAGGAGGTGGCGCCCTCGATGATCCGGGCCATCTCGGTGAGGTCGTCGTCGGTGACCCGGGCGTGGAACGGCACCGAGAGGATCCTCTCGGCCAGGTGCTCGGTGACCGGCAGGTCGGGGCCGGGTCCGGCATCGGTGGCGAAGACCGGCTGGAGGTGCACCGGAGGGAAGTAGAAGCGGGTCTCGATGCCCGCGGCCTCCAACGCGTCGGCCACCGCGTGGCGGTGGGCCGGTTCCATGGTGAGCGTGTAGAGCGTGTAGGGGTGCAACCGCCCGGGAGAGCTGACCGGCACGGCCACCGGTGCCACCGGTTCCAACAACTCCGCGAACCGTCGGGCGTTGGTCTGCTTCACCTCCAGGATGTGGTCCAGCCGTGCCACCTGGTGGACGCCCATGGCGGCCTGCATCTCGGTGATCCGCCAGTTCCAGCCCAGGACCTCGTGGTGGTATTGCCTGTCCATGCCGTGGTTGCGCAGCAGGCGCATCTGGTAGGCCAGGTCGCCGTCGTCGGTGGTGACCACCGCACCTTCGCCGGTGGTGATCAGCTTCATGGGGGTGAAGCTGAACATCCCGGCGTCGCCCCACGACCCGGCGGGCCGCCCGTTCAGCAGCGCGCCGTGGGCTTGTGCGGCATCCTCGAGGAGGCACAGGCGGTGAGCGGAGGCGAGGTCGCGGAACCCGACCATGTCGGCCACCTGGCCTCCGTAGTGCACCGGGATCACCGCACGGGTCCGGGGCGTGATGCGACGTTCGGTGTCGGTGACGCTGAGCGTGAAGGTGTCGGCCTCGACGTCGGCGAACACCGGGGTGGCCCCGACGTGGAGCACCGCGGTGGCGGTGGCGATGAAGGTGAGCGACGGGACGATCACCTCGTCTCCCGGGCCGATCCCGCTCGCCAGGAGCATCGCCGCCAGGGCGACCGTGCCGTTCGACATGGCGACCGCGTGCTCCGTGCCCTGGCGCTCGGCCATGGCCTGCTCGAAGAGGCGGGTCTGAGGGCCGTTGGTGAGCATCCCGGATCCGAGTGCCTCCACCACCGCCGACTTCTCCTCGTCGCCGATCATCGGTGAGGCCATCCGGAGCCGGAGGGGCGCGCCCACCTGGGCATCGGTGACGGTGGCCAGACCGAGGGGGTCGTAGCCGGCTTGGGGATCGGTGCTCACGGTTCCGTGCTCTCGGTGGGGGGTGGCTCGACGGGAGATCCGGTGAACTCTGGCATGGTGGCGTGGCCCTCGGCGCTGATGCCCTCTCGCCGGAGCACCGATCGTAGGGTGCGCAGGAGGATCGCGATGTCGCCGGGCACGCTCCAGGTGTCGACGTAGCAGACGTCGAGGCGGAAGCGCTCCTCCCAGTCGACGGCGTTGCGGCCCTCCACCTGGGCGAGCCCGGTGATGCCCGGCTTCACCTCGTGGCGTCGGGCCTGATCGGGGGAGTAGCGGTCGAGGTAGCTCATCAACAGCGGGCGCGGGCCCACCAGGCTCATCTGACCGGACAGCACGTTGAACAGCTCCGGTAGCTCGTCGAGGCTGGTCGAGCGCAGGAACCGGCCGAGGCGGGTGAGGCGGCTGGCGTCGTCGCCGGGCCCATCGCGCATGGTGCGGAACTTGATCAGCTCGAACGGCTCACCGTCCTGTCCCGGCCTGACCTGGCGGAAGAGCACGGGTGCTCCCATGGTGACGCGGATGGCGAGGGCGATCACCGCCATGGGCACCGCGGCCACCAGGAGACCGATGGCCGATGCCACGACATCGATCAGGCGCTTCAAACGGGGGGAGCGCACGGGGCTCCTGGGCTCGGTCTCGACGGTGACCGGGAGGGTCAGCCGTCGGATTCGAGCGACTCGACCGCGAACTTGCGGAGCCGCTTGTAGTCGACCTTGCCGTTCGGGGCGCGGCCGATGGTGTCGATGGGCAGCACCCGCTTGGGCGCCTTGTAGGAGGCGAGCCGGCCCTTCACGTGGCTGACGATGTCGGCCTCGTCGAGGGCCGAGCTGGCGTCGAGTTGCACCACGGCGGTGATGGCTTCTCCGAACTTGTCGTCGGGAACCCCCACGACCACGGCGTCGAGGACGGCGGCGTGGGTCTTGAGCGCTTCCTCCACCTCCTCGGGGAAGACCTTCTCTCCGCCGGTGTTGATGCACTGCGAACCGCGGCCGAGGAGGGTGATCGAGCCGTCGGCCTCGATGGTGGCGAAGTCGCCCGGTACCGAGTAGCGCTTGCCGTCGACCTCGAGGAAGGTGTCTGCGGTCTTGTCGGGGTCCTTGTAGTAGCCGAGCGGCTGGAAGCCGCCCACCGCCACCCGTCCGATCTCACCGGAACCGGGTTCGACCTCCCTCAGGTCGTCGGTGAACACCTTGGTGAACTCGCCGCCCTTGAACTTGGCCGTGCCGGAGTCGACGCCCGCGGCCGAGATCGCCTGGCCCATGCCGATGGCCTCCGACGAGCTGAAGGCGTCGACGATGAGCACCTGGGGCATGTGGCCGATGAGGTGCTTCTTGGATGCCTCGGAGAACATGACGCCCGACGACGCGATGATCATCAGGCTGGAGAGGTCCCAGCGGTCGGGCTCGGCATCGAGGGCCCGCAACATCGGCTTGGCGAAGGCGTCGCCCACGATGGCGGTGGTGTTCACCCGGTGCTTCTCGATGGTGGAGAACAGCTACTCTATGTCGAGCGTGCGGTTCTCCATGGTGACCACGCAGCCGCCGC
>JAAZBK010000492.1 GCA_012513855.1 Acidimicrobiales bacterium | reverse complement strand
GTCGACGCCCTGTCCTCGCTACGAGACACCCAGTCGGTGTGGCGCCCCGCCGAGATCACCCGCGAGATCGCCGCCGCACTGCCCACCCGCCTCGGCGGCACCGCCACCGAGACAGTCGCACGAGCGCGGGCGCACGTCGGCGACATGGTCGCCACCCGACGCAACGACCGCACGCTGCTCACCGACCGAGGACGGATGGTCAAGAACCGCGACCACTGGACCATCCAAGCCGTCCACGCTGACCGGTCGGTCACGGTCGCCGGGACGACCGGACGCGTCACCCTGCCCGTCGACTACGTCGCCCTGGATGTCGAGCTGGCCTACGCCGAGACCAGCCACGCCACCCAGGGACGCACCGTCGACCGCTCCTTCCTCTACCTCGACGCCCCCACCGACACCCGAGGCATCTACGTCCCACTCACCCGAGGCCGCACCGCCAACGAGGCCTTCATCGTCCTGAGCGATGAGCGCACCGCCGCCGAGGTCATCGCAGAATGCGTCGCTCGAACCTGGATCGACCAACCCGCCACCGCCCTCCGCCTCGACCACGCCCCCGAGCCGTCGGATACGGGTAGGGGAAGAGGTCGCGATGTGGCGGCCGCCCCCGCTGCCAGGCCTCGCCTACCGCTACCAGCCGACAAGCTTCGGGAACTGATCCAACGCGCCATCCGCCAACAGGCCGCCGCCGACAAGCACCAGGCCGCCCTCGACGACCACAAACAGAACCTCTCGAACCTCGCCCGCTGGGCCCGTGAGGCCGACCGGGAGTACCGCAGCACCGGAAAGCGCCTGGCGGAAGCGAAGCGAATGCTCGCCGAGCACGACCGGCCGCTACACCGACGCCAACACCGGGCCGAGATCCGCCAAGCAAAGCAAGATGTAGCCGATCTACCCGGCGAACTCGACGCCCTGAACCAGGAACGCACCGACCTCGTGTCGAGACACGCCGCCGAGAAGAAGGCACAACACGGAACGATCACCGTCGCCAACGCCCGGCCCGAGGACCGTGCCATCGACAAGACCGAGGCCACGCTGAGCAACGATGCCCGCACCCGCGGCGAACAGATCGCAGCCGACCCCGACCCCCGATACCTGGAACACCTCGGCCCCGTCCCCGAGGACCCCGAGGCCCGGGAACACTGGGTCGACGCTGCGGGTCGAGTCGCCCAACACCACGCCCTCTGGGGCCAGCCCACCGGTGCCGCCTTCGTCGGCCACATGCCCACCTTCGACAACGACGACGACTACCGCCACACCTTCTACGCCGCCAACCAAGCCATCCACTACCTCGACCACACCATTGGCATCCCTTACCCAGCCCAGGGGCGCGAGGCCCCGGGCTTGTCGCTCTGACACGCGGGCGAGAACACCTGTCATGACAAGGCGACCGCTTCGGACCCATCGACGTGCCGCCCTGAGCCACCTCCGCGCCGAGCAAAGGACTCGGGATCGGCTGAGTGGATCGTGCAACGAATTCAACTCCCTAATCGATGGAGCGCTCGCACCGCTGTGCCAGTTCTGTCCTCTAGCTAGCTAGTGGTGCGTCGCCTGCGATGCCATGTCGTCGTCCCCGTCGCCCACCCAACCGAGTCCCTCGACGTCCACCGCGACGCGGTCTGGGCGACGCTCGCTGACCCGAGCCCATGCGCGCGCCCCTTTCCGCCGACTGCCGTGCCTGTCACCAGGACGACGAACCGGTGCGCCTGTCAACATCGACTGTGCCCAGGCCCTCTTCTGGCATCCGGCGCTACGTGTCGTCGCATCAGGTGGCATTCCAACGGCGATTGACCCGCACCGGTCCCTGTGAGAGCCTGAGTCAGTTGTGACCGGACCGTGGGCGTACGGCCAAGTTTGGCATCGCCTCCTCCTAGGAGTTTCGGAGTGTCGCCCCACACCCACCATCCGAAGAAGGCCAGAGCAGCGAACCAGATTCTCTTGGTCGTCCTTGCCGTGACCTTCGTACTCAGTCGCGCTGTACCTGCTAGCGCGGATTCCCCATACGATTGGGGCTACACCGGCGGATCCGATCCTATTAGATCGCCTGATGATCAGGAACATCGCTCGTGCGAGTTCGGCTCCACCACGTTGTCAGCTCGAATGAGTGGGGCAATGACCAATTTGGACGGTCAGACTGATATGTGGGATTTGTTCGACAATCCGTGTCAGTCATTTACAGACGTACTCTGGGTGGAGACGGGCCTCAACGGAGCCGCTGGCGCATATGGTTACACAGAATGCCTGACCCATTCAGCGTGGGGCGTATGCGATCAGTTCGCCATCTATGTTGATCCTGCGTTACATTACTTTCAAGCTTTGGACTCCTGTGGGGCGAGATATGCATCAGGCACTCCTGCCTATAACTCCTGCGTTGCATGGGAGTATGACGTAAACTTGGAACTCACTTTTCGCCATGAGCTTGGACACTCGGCGGGATTGCATCACTATTACAACTATGTCTGGATGCCGCCCTTCTGGGTCTACAATGACTATTCGCAATTGCCAATGCTGACGTCATCGTGGCGAACGATGGTGAGTGCTTGGGTTCCATATGGAGCTGGACATACTAAGGCCAACTTCACCGCTTACAACTCAACGCATGTGGGGTTGATCAATGCAAATGTGCCATAAAGGCCCGCTGGTCCACCGTGGTGCTTGTTCACTACTCATTGGGTCTATTCTGCTAGTGTCAGGCTGTGGGTCGGCTGATTCGAATGACCAGAGTGTCGCTGCGGGTTCCCCGCGTGCGACATCGGCCGACATCGCCGCTGCGGCGCAAGATGAGGACTCGGTGCCCGGTGGGTTGCGCCAGGAGCCCTCACTGCCGGGCCTCCTTGCCTCCGCCCCAGCGCTTTCTCAAGGTCGCTGGCCCACGCCTCCTGAGCGCCTGGAGAGCGTGAACGAATGGCCGAATGCAAACGTCGTGACCGGTGAGGTTGTTTCGATCGAAGTCACCTTAGAAGACGAAGTCGACGGAGTGTCAGCAGCGCGCCTTTACTATACAATTGGAATTGATGGGTCATGGCGTTCAGTTGAAACTGGTCTTTCAGTATCGGAACTGCGTTATTGGAAGGCGTTGGCCTGGGCTGGGCCAAGCGATTCGGCGAAGCTAGTACAAGCAGAACTCGCCAACAAGGCTTCTGCCGTAGCGGTCGGTTCGGCTGTCGTCCTAGTGACAGTTCCGAATGCGGATCTGGATGGAGTGATTCCAAGGCTCGGCCTATTGGAGCACGACGGCTCCGTTCGCCCACTGACAATCGGTGGACCTGGGGCGATGCGCGGTTTCACTACTCTTGAGCAGGCTCGTCGTGAGCTAGACGCCCTCATTGAGTAATCGCCTTGAACGCGTCGAGCGGCAGTCCCCCGCTGTTCGTGAGCGATTGTCAATCCACGGGGCGTCACGGAACCGAATTCGGCGCTACTCGCCGGACCGCTAACCCCGACCTGACCTGGTATAACGGGATTCGACAACACGAGACCGACCTACGAGATCCGCCTACGGATCAGACGGTTGGGAGTTCGCCCCCTCCGAGAGCGCCAAACACACGCGGTGGTCGGAGGCCGTTCCATCTGGCGGCATCTTCGGGGAGCCGGCCTACGGCTGCCGGGGAATGCGGCTCTCCTGACCCTGATGTGGGTGGGGTCGTGGCGGGAGGCCTTGTAGGGCTTGGGCGAGGGGCGTTGGTGGGGGTCCGCGTGACGCGCACGGAGCGGGACCAAGGTTTCGGGGTCTCTAATCCTGATTCCTGGGAGGTCCCGCGCCCGTGCGCGTCACCACTGCATTCAAGCGTCTTCTTCGCCTCGATGGGGTGAACGTCGTCGAGGTCGAGTTCTTGGCGTCGATGATCGCGGTCACTGTCGCGTTGCGGCGCCGCCGGCTGATCTGCCCGCACTGCAACCACAAGACCCGGTTCCGCTACGACACCCGCCCGGAATCTTCGTCGTGGCGCCACCTCGACTTGGGTGTGTGGCGCGTCGAGATCCGGGCCACGCTGCGCCGCCTGCGCTGCCCGACCCACGGGGTCGTGGTCGAGGCTGTCCCGTTCGCTAGGCCCGGCGCTCATCTCACCCGCGACTTCGACGACTTGTTGGCTTGTTGGCGACCCGGATGGACAAGACGTCGGTGGCCCGGTTGTGTCGGGTGTCGTGGCGCACGGTCGGCCGGGCGTGCGAGCGGGTCGTGGCGACCGAGTTGGACCCGGACCGTCTCGACGGGCTGTTTCGCATCGGGGTCGATGAGATCTCGTGGCGCCGCCATCACAAGTATTTGACCTTGGTCGTCGACCACGACCGCGGGGTCGTCGTGTGGGGTGCCCAAGGCCGCGACTCGGCGACCCTCGATGAGTTCTTCGACGAGCTCGGACCCGAACGAAACCAACAGATCGAGGCGGTGTCGCTCGATCTGGGACCCGCGTTCATCAAGTCGGTTCGTGCTGAGGGTCACGCCCCGAACGCGGTCATCTGCGCTGATCCGTTCCATGTCGTGAAGCTGGTCGGTGACGCCCTCGACGAAGTCCGCCGAGACCTGTGGAACCAGCTCCGCAAGCTCCCCGGTGACCGGTGGGCCAAGGACTTCAAAGGTTCGCGGTGGGCGCTGTTGAAGAACCCCGAAGACCTCACCGACGGCCAGGCCGCCAAGCTCGCCACGATCAAACGCACCAAGGGCGGGATCTGGCGCGCCTATGAGATGAAGGAACAGTTCCGTGCGATCTTCGCTGGCGACCTCACCCCGGCGCAGGCCGGCGAGCTCCTCGACCGGTGGTGCGCTCGAGCGCAGCGCTCGCGGCTCGCACCGTTCGTCAAAGCCGCCAAGACAATGCGCCATCGCCGCGATCTCATCTTGAACGCCATCGAGCACGGCCTGAGCAATGGCCGCGTCGAGGGCCTGAACACCAAGGTCCGCCTGATCGTGCGACGGGCCTACGGCTTCCACTCCGCAGACGCCGCACTCGCTCTCGTCATGCTCGGCGCCGGCCCCATCGACCTCAAGCTCCCACACGAACACCCAGCCGCTCACACCGCCGCATGACCCACACGAGAGTCAGGAGAGCCGGGAATGCCCACCGCGTAACTCACCGCGTAACTCAGTGGCACGGGGTGGGTCCAGAGGTGCAGAATGGGACCAGCGACCCAAGAGAACAGCAGGTCAGGGTACGCATCGGTACGGAATGGCACACTGATTGTCGGGCTTTTAATCCGCCGGTTCAGGGTTCGAGTCCCTGGTGGCCCACCAACTCGAATCCCCTTGAGGACTGCTTCGACCTGCAGGTCTACCTGACACCGGCTGTCGAAGGGGTGCGGGTCAGCCTCGTCCCCGCTGACAGTCCCACTCGTGAGGGTCGGCGCTTCAGCGCAGGGAGAGGTGCAGATAGCCATCGGGGTCGATGGCAGTGACGACGGCGACGAGGGACACGCCATCGTTCACCAGGGCTACGTGGTCGCCGGCCTCGAGGTTCTCATCGCCTTCGAGCGCGAACTCATGGACGACGGTCCGCCGGTCGACGATGGTGTCGAACTCGACAGGGATCTCGGTCTTCAGCATGAGCGTCGCCATGAGGTGCCTCCTCGATCCAGGCTACCGGAGACGACCGAGGGCGGCTCGGTCAGTCGAACGGCTGGGGCGGGCCGAAGAGTGCCAGAGCGTGATCGAACTGCGGGCGGAGCAGGTCACGGAGGCGCCGTCGCTCGCTCTTGCCGGCGGCGGCATAGGCATCGGGCAGCACATCGGAGTTGGTAGACACCACGAGGTCGAAGTGGTCCGCTGAGTTGGCGAGAGGCCGACCTTCGACGGTGATGTCGGTCGCCCAGATGGGGATGCCAGCGTCGTTGGCTTGACGCACCGTCGTCGTGCGGTAGCTGTTCTGGAACGGGCCGGCCCGGAACTCGATTGGTGAGAGCCCGGCTTCGAGCAGGTACACCGACAGAGTGAGCGCACCGCTTCCCTGAAGGCCCAATTCGGTCAGAACATCGGCGTAGCCGAAGTAGTGGCCAAGCGAGCCCTTGATCGTCTGGTCGACATCGGCGTCGGTACCCAGCCGCAGCATGACGTGCGTGTCGTCGGTGAGCCGCAGGTCTCGGTGGCGTAGCCTGACGGAGAAGCTCATGCAGGCCGGGGCCCGGAGCGGACCATGTCACTCCACGTCTTCTGGATCTGCATCCATTCGGACGGCTTCTCAGTCACGGGCATCATGCTACGGGGCCGTCCCGAACCCCGTTGTGCGTCTGCCACCAGCCGCGCTCGCCTCGGGCAAAGGCCACCGCGTATCCCACCGCGTAACTCCGTCGTACGGGGTGGGTCCCCCGCTGCGCCGATCGTCGACTGCTGGCGGCGCCACCTCCTCGGGCACCTCAGAATCCGATGGCTTTAGACACCTCCAGGTTCGCAGTGCCCCTGCTACGCGCCCGACACCCTCACACCCGGCTCATCCGCGAAGCGCCAGATACCCTGTGTCCACTTGGGAGACTGACATGACTGGAGAGCAACAACGTCTGGAGGTCATCGATGGGCTACTTGCGTTGTTCGACCAGCGCGAAGCGCTGTGGGAGGCAGTGAGCCAGTCCGTGGATGAGGCCGAACTCATTCGTCGCCTGCGCGAGTTGAACTGCAGCCACGATGCTGCCCAGATCGCTGCATCTACCCCGTTGAGTGGGTGGACCGTGGCACGCATCGGCGAGCTGCGGTCCGAGCGGGACGAACTGACCGCCCGCCGAACGGACTAGCTGGAAGACCCGTCCGGGTAGCAGCGGAACTCGACCAGCAGGTCGTCGGGGTCGCGGACGTAGATCGACTCGCCCATGCCCCGGGCTCCGGATCGTTGACCGCTGTCCACGATCTCTAACTCGTCGCTGGCGGCGAGCGCAGCCAGGTCTTCCTCGCCGACCACGAAGCAGATGTGGTCGAGGTGGCCCCGCTCGGAGCCGCGCTCGCCCTCGACGAAGTCGATGATCGTCGCTTGGTCCACCCTCAACGACGGGAAGAACGCCTCTCCGCGGCGCCACTCGTCGACGTTCACCGAGGTGAGACCGGCGTGGCGCGAGTACCAGTCGAGGGCAGCTTCGACGTTGGAGACCACCAACGCGACGTGGTCGAGCGCTGACGCTGTGGCCATGCGATCGAGGCTATACGTGCCCCGCTCCAGGAGCGCAGCGACCTCGACCGCGGTCCAGGGGTCGTCGGCCGCCGTGAAGACGAGCCGCCGTTCCGGCTCGCCGCTGGGTCGGTCAGGCGTCCTCGGAGATCTCGTCGGCCGCGTGGCCGTGCTTCTCCTCGTTGTTCGACACCCACACGACACCGCCGACCATGCAGCCGAACCCGAGGCCGCCCCAGAACGCCACGAACAGGCCCAGTCCGAGGGCCGACCCCATCTCGACGCCGGCGGCCAGCATCCCGAGGGTGGTGCCGATGAAGGCCAGGACCACGCCGACCACGGCGCCAGTGACCACGGAGCGGAGCAGGCCGACAGGCTCCCTCCACTCACCCCCGATGTGGCGCGGATCGTGTTCAATCGTTGAAGCCATAGTTACACTGGATAACAGAAATATCCGCGCGGCACCACCTCGGGACCCGTTCTCTCACCCGGCCGCGCAGCACCCATTCGCTCCGCTCGTCGCCGGAAGGAGGGCACCCAGATGACGTCGCACGATGCGCTCCAGGTCCAAGCGCGAGCGCTGGGAGACCCGACGCGGCACCGGATCTTCCGATTCGTCGGCGAATCGCCCCAGCCTGTGGGCGTGGCGGAGCTGACCGAGCACTGCGGGCTCAACCACAACGCGGTGCGCCAGCACCTGGCCAAGCTGGTCGACGCCGGCCTGCTCGTCGAGGCCACGTCGGCGCCCAACGGACGGGGCCGGCCGCGCCTCGTCTACCGCCTCGACCCTGCCACCGACAGCCGCTGGGGGGTCTCCGGCCCCTACGAGCGCCTTTCGGTCCTGCTCACCGAGATGTTGCGCACCGGCGAACCGGCCGAACAGGTCGGCGAGCGAGCCGGGCGCGAGCTGCGCTTCGGGTCGTCAGCACCCGGCGCCGATCCGGTGGCCGAGCTGAGCGACGAGATGGCCCGGCACGGCTTCGAGCCTCAGATCGAGCGAGACGAAGACCGCTTCACCCTGGTGCTCGGCCACTGCCCGTTCGCCAGCGCGGCGGTGGCGGGCCAGGACACCATCTGCCGGCTCCACCTCGGTCTGGCCAAGGGCGCAGCCGAGGCCATCGGCGGCATAGAGGTCGACCGGCTGGTACCCCACGATCCGCACGTGGCCAACTGCCAGCTCGATTGCCGGTTGGTCCCCGACGGATCGCAGGCAGCCGACCACGACGGCTGATCGCGTTCGCCCTGCACCGATGCGACTCGGGGCGGGCCACCGATCCCGGGGCCCGGCTCGAAGGTCAGCTGGGCGCCTCGGCGCGGTCGCGCTGATCGATCACCACGCCCTCCCAACACGGGCGGTCGCCGCCTTCGTCGGGTAGCGGGGCGATGTAGGCCACGCCGGTGAGCTGGGAGCTGTGGACGCGGGCGACGTTTCGAGCCATCTGCAACGCCCGGTCGGCCATCGGCCCGGTCCAGCCGCCCTGGACGGTGTCGGAGAAGAGGGTGACCCAGCGGTCGAAGTGGGCGTGGGTGAACGGCTCCTGCTCGTGGATGTCGATGTGCGCTCGCATCGGGTTGCCCGAGTAGCCGGCCACCCCCAGGAGCACCCGGCTCCAGAACGCGGTGAGCTTCGGCAGGTGCTCGCTCCAGTCGACCTGGGCGACGTCGTTGAACATGGGGCCGAGGAGGTCGTCCTGGGCCACGTCCTGGTAGAAGCGACGGACCATCTCAGCCACCTCCCCCACAGAGTCCAGGTCTCTGGTGGGAGGGACGGGTGCGGCTCCACTGCTCATCGATGTGACCTCCGGATCGTTCGTCCCGGAATATATCCGTTCGATCACAGAAATAACAGGTGGCATCCGTCGCCCCTGCCGCTGCTCACCTCAGCCGAGGCCGGGGTCGTCGACGTACGGGCGGCCGGCAGCCTCCCAGCGGGCGACGTGGGCGCTCAGCCGGGTGGAGAAGTTCGCCCACCCGCGCCGGTCCTGTGCGGTCCAGGCCACCTCCGCCAGCGCCGGCAGGCGGGGCAGGAGGCGCAGGCTGATCTCGTCGGGGGTCTCGATCAGCTCGGTCCACATGGCGGCCTCGACCCCGAGGATCGCCGAGGGTTCGACGGCGACCTGGTCGATCGGCTCCCAGTCGTAGACCTCGCGCGTGTCGGTGGTGCCGGCCCAGCTGTTCCCGTCGGGTGCGAACTCGCCGTAGGCCATGTCGAAGTACAGGACCGACGACGGCGACAGCACCAGCGACGCGCCTCCGGCGACGGCAGCTTCGGCGATGGACGCGTCGAGCCAGTGCTGGGCGACAAGTTCGCCGGAACCGGGAACGGTGCCGACCTCCTCCCAGCCCACCGGCACCTTGCCGAGGTCGCGGACGACGTCGAGGGTTCGGGCGATGAAGGCCTGGTAGTCGGCCGTGGTGGTGGAGTGCGCCTCGTCACCGCCGATGTGGATGTAGGGGCCCGGGGTCATCTCGGCCAGTTCCGCGAGCACGGTCCGCACGAACTCCTCGACCGCCGGGTCGCCGATGCACAGGGTGCTGAAGCCGACCTGGGTGCCCGTGTAGGGCTCTGGCGCCACGCCGTCGCAGTTCAGCTCCGGGATCGCGTGGAGGGCGGCGTTGGTGTGACCCGGTAGATCGATCTCGGGGATCACCGTGATCCCCCGGCGGCCGGCGTAGTCGACCAGGTGGCGGTAGTCGTCCTTGGTGAGGAACCCGCCCGGGCCTCCGCCCACCTGGGTGGAGGCTCCGACCTCGGTCAGCGCGGGGTAGGCGTCGATGGCCACGCGCCAGCCCTGGTCGTCGCTCAGGTGGAGGTGGAGGACGTTCAGCTTGTATCCGGCCATGAGGTCGATGACCCGCTCCAGGTCGCTCACCCCGAACCAGTGACGGACGATGTCGACCATCAGCCCGCGCCAGCCGAACCGGGGAGCATCGACCACCGTCCCGGTGGGGAAGGCGAGCGCCGCCTCGGCGCGGAAGGGCGAGTGCACAGCAGCCGGCGCCGACTGGATCAGCGTCTGGACCGCCCAGCCGTATCCGGCGGCGGTGGACGCCTCGATGGTGACCAGATCCGGAGACACCTCCAGGCGATAGCCCTCCGGATGGCCGGGCCCTGCCGCGGAGGAGCCACCGCCAGGCCCAGCCTCGAAGCGGATCTGACGCGCCGGGGACGACTCCTCCGCATCGCCACCGGCCACCTCCAGGCGCAGGCCGGTGGATCGGGCGAGCTCGTCGCGCAGGAGGCAGGCGGCCACCTCGGCGTCGGGCGGCGCCGCCACCACCACGACCTCCTGGTCTATGACGAAGCTGCCATCGCCGGACGAGACCTCGGCGGGAAGGGGCACGAGATCGTCGAAGGTGCCCTCGATCACCTGTCGGTCCGCTCCCGACGTGGGCGGGTCGGACCGGTCCACCGGCCCTGCCTCGCCCTCCGGACACAGAACGGCCGGCTCCCGAGGATCGGTCCCGGCCGGCTCGTCGTGGGTAGACGAAGCGGTCGGGTCGGTGGACCCCGACGGGTCGGCGCCGTCGTCGGAGCAGGCGGCGGTGGAGGCGAGCAGCGCCGCCACCACGAACAGGAAGATCGAGCGAGCCATCGACCCCGCCTCAGGTCGCGGGCCGCGGCCCGATGGAGGCCACCTCGACCAGGACCTTGGCGTAGCGCTCCGCCGCCCGCTCCATCGAGAACATCTCCGACCGCTCCCGAGCTGCCGTCGACATGCCAGCCAAGAGATCGGCGTCGCCCAGCAACCGAGCCACCTCATGGGCCATGCCGGCCGCTCCGTGATCCTCGAGCACGATGCCCGTGACCCCGCTCTCCACCACCTCGGCCGCACCACCGACCGGAAACGAGACCACCGGACAACCGGCCATCTGCGCCTCGATGGCCACGCCCGGCATTCCCTCGCCATCGCTGGTGAGCAGCAGGAGGTCGATGCCGGCCAGAGGACCCGAGACGTCGGGGCGGTGGCCGGCGATGGTCACGAGGTCGTCGACCCCCGATCGTCTCACCTGTTCCTCGAGGGCAGCCCGGTTCGGCCCACCGCCCACCACGAGCAGGTGAGCGTCGACCCCGAGATCGCGCAACCGGCACAGGACGTCGACCGCCACGTCGGGCCGCTTCTGGTCGACCAGGTGGCCGACGAAGCCGATCAGGTGGACGTGGGGATCGATGCCGAGGGAATCCCTCAGGGTGCTGCGCTCGGCCGCCCGGTCGAGGGCCCGGAACCGGCCGGGGTCACGGGCGTTGGCGATCAGCTCGATCGGGCCGTCGTAGCCGAGCCCCCGCACCTCGGCCGATAGCTCTCCGGTGAGCGAGACCACCGCACCGCACCGGCCCAGCAGCCACCGCCACCAGCGGTGCCAGAGCGGGCCTCGGTCGCCGACCGGCATCCCCATGATGAGCTGGTGGACGATGGGAACGGGCCGGCCGAGCGTGGCCAGCGCGGCCACCTGCAACGCTGAACCACCGTGGGCGAGGATCACGTCGACCGGCGCTGATCGCAGATCCGATCGCAGGGCGAGCGCAGCCCGCAGAAGAGCCACGGGGTGCTGGCGGACCGACGCCGTGAGCACTGGGATCGACCCGTCGCGCCCGCCCTCGTGACCCGGTCCCACCGCTACCAGGCGGCTGTGATGACCCAGGGGCACCAGGGCGTCGGCCAGCTCGGACGCCACCAGTTCTGCACCTCGTCGGTGGCTGCGGCCCACCACGTGGAGAACGTGCACCGTCGAAGTCTCGCACGATCCCGCCATCGCTCATCGCAGACCCGTGCCACGCAGGCTCGTGCGCAGCTGGCGGTGCCTCGGCGGCGCTGGCCGCGATAATCACCAGCGGTGCCCACGTCTCCCACTCCGCCCTCCGCCGGTCGCCGGCGCCCCGTCCGCGTGCTGACGCTCCTGAAGGGACTCAGCCGGGGTGGCGCGGAGAGCCTGGCGCTCCTCGGAGCCAGGCACCGGGATCGGGAGAGGTTCGACCACTCGCTCGCCTACGTGCACCCCGCCCACGGCGAACTGGTCGACGAGGTACGAGCCGAGGGGGTGCCGGTGAGCTGCCTCGGCGGAGGTCGGCTCTGGGACGTGCGCTGGATGTGGCGCCTCCGGCAGGCCATGCGATCGGTCGACGTCGTCCACACCCACTCGCCGGTTCCCAGCGTGGCTGCTCGCATCACGTCTAGGACCCTCCCGCTCGGCGAGCGACCGAAGTTGGTGACCACCGAGCACAACGTGTGGGACAGCCACCACCGCTTCACCCGGTTCGCCGAGAAGGTCACCTTCGGCATGGACGATGCGCACCTGGCCGTGTCCGACGCGGTGCGCCGTTCGTTGCCTCCCGCACGAAGGTCACAGGTCGAGGTGCTGGTGCAGGGGGTCGACCTCCCTGCGGTGCGCTCCGCCGCAGACCGGGAACGGGTCCGGCGCGATCTCGGTGTCGCCGACCACGAGGTCCTCGTTGGAACGGTGGCGAACCTCCGCCGTCAGAAGGGCTACCCAGACCTGCTTCGAGCCGCCGCCACCGTCATCGGAGCCGTACCAGCGGCGCGCTTCGTGGCCATCGGCCAAGGGCCCCAGGAGGACGAGATCGCCGCGCTCCACCGATCGCTCGGCCTGGGCGAGCGCTTCGCGCTCCTCGGGTACCGCGCCGATGCGGTCCGCCTCATGTCGGGGTTCGACATCTTCTGCATGGCGTCGCACCACGAGGGGCTGCCGGTGGCCCTGATGGAGGCGCTCGCCCTCGGCCTACCCGTGGTGGTGACGAGCGCCGGCGGCAACGCAGAGCTCGTGACCGACGGCGACGAGGGCCGGCTGGTGGAACCTGGTCGCCCCGACGACCTTGCCGGCGCACTGGTGGCGCTCGCCACCGACGACACCGCCCGAAAGGCCCACGCGCAACGCTCCCACGACCGCGGCGACACGCTGTCGATCCTCGACTCCGTACGAAGGCACGAAGCCCTCTACCGGGAGCTGACCGGACGCCGAGATGGCTGAGCCCACACCAGGAGCGTCGCCCGACCCGTCAGACGGCCCCGTCGATGCCACCGAGCTGGCCCGCCTCCGCCGGGAGCTCGCTTCGGAGAAGGCAGGTGCAGCGCACTGGCGCGAGCTGGCCCGACGCCGGGAGGCCGCTCTCGCGGACCTCAAGCAGCGGACGAGCGTCCGGGCGCTCCTCTCGCTCGAACGGCGGACCGCTCCCGCGAGGGAGGCCGCGCGCCGCACCGCGGCCGCGACCCGAACCCGCATCGAAGCCCTCTCGGTGGCGGCAGCCGCGGTGCCATCCGCCGGTTCGATGCCCGCCCGTCGCCGTCACCTGGACGACCTGGTGGCGCGGATCGACAGCTC
>JAAZBK010000491.1 GCA_012513855.1 Acidimicrobiales bacterium | reverse complement strand
GCAGCTTCAGGTCGACCACCTCGCCGTCGAGCGCCACCTTCATGCGGGACACGTTGGCGGTGACGGTGAGCTCGGCGAGCTCCACCAGGTCGACCGCGGTGTCTTCGGGCTGCCCCTTCCGAAGCGATCTCATGGCGGCGCGGAACAACCCGAACCGGCCGGTGGTGGCGGCGACGCCGGCCCCGAGCCTGCCGCCGCGCAGCGAGCTCCGGCTGGGCAGACCACGACCGCTGTGATCGAAGATCCCGTTGCCGACGAAGACGAGGGGAGTCCGCAGCCGGCGCTTCACCACGCCTCCCGGCGCGGTGATGTCGACGCGGTGGGTGGGGAACGTGCGCAGCACCGAGAACGCCGCCACCGGCACCGCGCGGAGCTTGCCCCAACCGTGGCGCGACCGGAGCCTGTCGCGGATGGCCACCATCTCGGGGTAGACGCCCAACACGGAGTTGTTCACGAACACCCGGCCGTTGACCTCGCCCACGTCGAGGTGATCGGGCCTGGCGCCAGCCAGTGCTCTAACCGCCGCCTCGAGCTCGACCGGCATGCCGATGTCCTTGGCGAAGTGGTTGAAGGTGCCGGTGGGGAGGACCCCCAGGACGACATCGGTGCCCGCCACCGCGTTGGCGGCGCAGTTGATGGTGCCGTCGCCTCCGGCCACCACCACCGCATCGGGCCGGGGGTCGTCGGCCCAGTAGAGGCCGATCTTCTCCGCCATCTCCTGCGGCCTGAGCGTCACGAGCGTCGCTCGCACGTTCTCGTCGGCGAACGCCTGCTCGATGATCGTGGCTTCGTCGCCGGCATCGGAGGAGGCGCGGCCAGCTGATCCGTTCATCACCACCACGACGTTCCGGAGCGACATCCGGGGAACGGTATCGGTCGACCACGCACCCCCGGTCACGGCTGCCCGCAGCGCTCGGCGCGAGGCCGACCACACGTGGCGGTCACCGGCGCTCACCGGCGCTCGACGTCAGCTCGGGCCTGCCAGACTCGAAGCCATGGGAGATCTCCGCGCCCTGCGTGTGGTGGTGGCCGACGACCACCAGATCTGGCGCTCGGGCCTGCGCGCCGATCTGGGCGACGGCTTCGCGGTGGTGGGCGAAGCAGCCGACGCCGAGGAGGCGGTGGCGGTGATACGGCGGGAGAAGCCCGACCTGGTGGTCTGCGACCTGAACATGCCGGGTGGCGGTGGCATAGCGGTGGCCCGGGCGTGCGGCGAGTCGGTGCCGATCGTGATGCTCACGGTCTCGGAGGCCGAGCGGGACCTGCTCGACGCGGTGGCCGCCGGCGCAGTCGGCTACCTGGTCAAGTCGACCCCCGTCGACGAACTGCGACGGGAGCTGCGCAAGGCCGCCAACGGCGAGCCGGTCTTCTCACCCAGCCTCGCCGCGCTGGTGCTCGGTGAGTTCCGCCGGCTCCACAAGGGATCGGGTGGGGCCCAGGCCCTGTCGGAGCGCGAGCGCGAGGTGCTCCAATACGTGGCCCGGGGCCACACCTACAAGGAGATCGGCACCGAGCTGTTCATCGCCGAGAAGACGGTCGAGAACCACGTTCGCAACATCCTCGGCAAGCTGCGGCTCTCCCGGAAGCAGGAGCTGATCCGCTACGCACTCGACCACGGCATCGAGTAGCCCGCCACCACGGCCTCACCTCATCGGCCGGCTCCACCCTCCACAGGGAGGTGAGATCAGGCGTGGATGCTGGAGCGGGCGGCCTGACCGTCTACCACCCCGTCGAGAAAGCCGGTCACCGCACGGTTGAACGCCCCGTACTGCTCGACCATGAACAGGTGCGCCCCGCCGCGGACGACGGCCAGCTCCGCTCCTGGGATCAGGTCGGCGATCTCCTCGCTGTCGCCCTGGGTGGTGAGGACGTCCTGGCTTCCGACGATCACGAGCGTGGGGGCCGTCACGTCGACCAGGGAATCCCTCAACCCGTCGTCGCTGCCCAGGATGGCGTCGATCTGGGCCACGAACGAGGCCACCGGCACGTTGAACGCGAGGGGGCCGAGGACGGCCATGGCCGGCCAGAGGCGCTGCATCGACCGGACGCCGACGAACCACTCCAGGCTGCGACGGACCATCTCGGGCATCCCCCGGGTCTCCGCCAGGTCGGCCCACTCCCGCAGCAGCTCGCGCCGCCACGAGTAGTGGTGACAGGCGGTGCAGGCCAGGGTGAGCGACCTCACCCGCTCGGGGTGCGTCACCGCCACGATCTGGCTGATGATGCCGCCCATCGAGGCCCCCATCACGTGGGCCGACCCGTAGCCCGCGTGGTCGAGCACCGCCATGGCGTCGGACGCCATGACCGACAGGTCGTAGGGACCGGCCGGGTGGTCGGAGCGACCGACCCCACGGTTGTCGACCATGACCAGCCGGAAGCGCGAGCCCAACGCCCGCCGCTGCATGACCCAGCCCCGCGTGTCGGCTCCGAGGCCGTGGATCAGCAGAAGGGGTTCGCCATCACGACGTCCACCGAGCGCGTAGCTGATCCGGGTGCCGTCCTCAACGGTGACCACGGGCATCAGATCACCACCACCACGAGGCCGACTGGCCGTCGTCCAACTGGAGCTGCACGGCCGCCCTGGTGGCCTCTACGAGCTCTGCCGCCGCGAGCGGACCGGCCTTGCGGCGAGGCGCCACCGGCGCACCGATGACGAGCTTCCACTCGCGTCCGAGCTCTCGGCCGACGGCGGCCACCGGGACCACCGGACACCCGCGGTCTATGGCCGCCCGTACGCGGGCGACGTGGAGGGCACCCGCGTGCTCGCGGTTGATCACGTCGCGGCCCATCGGCATCCCGACCAGCTGTCCCGCTCCCAGGAGGCCGGACACCTCGTCGGGCCTGTCGAGCACCCCACCGAAGCGGCGCAGCACAGGGCCCACCGGTGCGTGGTCAGGAGCCCCGACGGTTCGGACGAACCGGCCGGTGGCCTGGCGAACGCCCCGCGCCACCACCCACGGCTCGCTGATGCCGAGCCGGCGGTTGAACACCAACAGCGCGCCGCCGATGGTGGGAAGGTTTTCGGTGCCCACCACCCGGATCGACCAGCGCAGCGCGAACAGCGGATCGAACGTGGAGATCAGGTCGGGGTCCAGCCCCCACTCGTCGACGTCGTAGTCGCCGCTGAGCCGTCGACGGACTGCCGACGCCGTGGCCCTGGCCACCGAAGGTGCCTCGAACGGCACGGAGGGGAAGGCGCTCACGATGCTCTCCGCTCAGCGGCCGAGACCATGGCCACGGGCTCCCACCGGTAGAGCTGCTCGATGACGTCGCGGGTGGCCCGCGGTTCCACCCCGAGCACCGCCCGGCCACGGTCGGAGTCGGCGACGCCGCCCCGCACGAGCATCTGTTGGGCGTGGGGCGGCAACGGCGCACCCAGGAGCTCAGCAGCCTTCGACGCCCACCACCAGCCCGGCCCCATCACCGGTAGGGGCACGCGACGTCCGATGCGCACGGCCTGGCTGGCGGTGACCGCCCCCGTGCCGCAGACGTTCAGCGGCCCGTCGTGAGCGGCAGCGGCGGCGGCCACGAAGGCGTGGGCGGCGTCCTCCTGGTGGAGCAGGGAGAAGGGCAGCTCCGCCAGCGGGTTGACGGCCACCACCGGGAGGCGCAGGTAGCGCCCGACCGGGCTCGGGAAGCTGGGCCCGACGATGGGCGCGCACCGGATGAACGAGACCGGTACGTCGGCGGCCTGTGCGGCCTCCCGCGCCACCCGCTCGACGAGGGCCAACGAGTTGCCGAACGGCGACGTGGGCCGAACCGCCACCGTCTCGTCGGGTCGTGACACCGAGCCGCGGCCCCGGCCGTAGACCTCGATGCCGGACCGGACCACGATCGAGCGCAACGATGGACACGACGACGCGGCTCCGAGCACCGAGACCGCCGACGCGGCCGTGCCGCGCTGGGCCGCCGCGCCGGCGAGGCGAGCGTTCGGCTCGTAGACGCCGAGGTGGACGATCACCTCGGGATCGAACTCGCGCACCACCGCCACGGTCCTGCGCCGGTCGACCGGGTCGATCCGGTGGAACGAGACCCGGTGGATGCGACGTCGGGGCGGGTAGGCGTCGATCCCGCAGATCTCGGTGACCGAGTCGTCGTGCTCGAACAGGTTGACCACCCTGGTGCCGAGCTCGCCGCCCATGCCCGTCACCAACACCCTCATCGGTCGGCACCGCCCTGTTCGGGACGCAGGGTCGGGAAGAGGACGACGTCTCGGATGGTGCCCGCATCGGCCAACAGCATCACCAGTCGGTCGATCCCGATCCCCAGGCCGCCAGTGGGCGGAAGGCCGTACTCCAACGCCCTCAGGTAGTCCTCGTCGACCGACATGGCTTCGTCGTCGCCCGCCGCCTTCTCGGCCGCCTGGGCCTCGAAGCGCTCGCGCTGATCGTCGGGGTCGACCAGCTCGCTGAAGGCGTTGCAGAGCTCGCGGCCGGCCACGATCGCCTCGAAGCGCTCGGTCATGCCCGCCAGCTCCCGGTGCGGCCGCGCCAGGGGCGAGACCTCGATCGGGTACTCGGTCACGAAGACGGGATCCCACTGGGCCGACTCCGCGGTCTTCTCGTACAGCTCCAACAGGAGCTTGCCCGGCCCGTAGGAGTCCCGCCACGGAACCTCGTGTTCGTCGCAGAGCACCCGCAGTTCGTCGATGGGCGTGTCGATGCCGATCGGACGACCGATCTGCTCCTCGACCAGCTCAGCCAGCGTCGCCCTCTTCCACGGCACCGAGAGGTCCAGCTCCCGACCCTGGTAGGTGATGGTGGTGCCACCGCACAGCTCGGTGGCCAGGTGGGCCACCAGGTTCTCGGTGATGCTCATCATGTCGGTCCAGTCGCCGTAGGCCTGGTACAGCTCCAACATGGTGAACTCGGGGTTGTGCCGGGGCGAGAGGCCCTCGTTGCGGAAGACCCGGGCGATCTCGAACACCCGCTCGAACCCGCCGACCACCAGGCGCTTCAGGTACAGCTCCGGAGCGATCCGCAGGTACATGTCCTGGTCGAGGGCGTTGTGGTGGGTGACGAAGGGTCGCGCCAGCGCCCCACCGGGGATCGGATGGAACACGGGCGTCTCCACCTCCATGAACCCCCGCTCCTCGAGCCAGCGTCGGGTGAGCGACACCAGGCGGCTGCGGAGCTGGAGGGCGGCGCGGGACTCCTCGGTGACCCACAGGTCGACGTAGCGCTGCCGGTAGCGGGTGTCGGGATCGGTGATCCCGTGCCACTTGTCGGGAAACGACCGCCTGGTCTCGGCCAGGAGCGTCCACTCCTCGACCTTCACCGAGAGCTCGCCCTTGCGGGTGGTCATGACCTCGCCCGTGACGCCGATCCAGTCGCCCAGGCTGAGGCTGGTGAACCCATCGAAGCGAGGGGTCACGTCGGCCGGGGCGAACAGCTGGATGCGACCGGTGGAATCGGCGAGCTGGCCGAACGCCAGCTTGCCCTGGCCTCTGCGCAGCATCAGGCGACCGGCGACGACGACCTTCTGGCCCGTCTCGATCCCGGGCTCGAGGTCGGGGAAGCGCGCGTGGACCTCGGCTGCGGTGGCGTCGGGATCGAAGCGATGCGGGACGGCTGTTCGGTCGGTCACAGG
>JAAZBK010000090.1 GCA_012513855.1 Acidimicrobiales bacterium | reverse complement strand
GTGCGATCGTCGGCGCGCTGCTCTCCGCCTCAGACCTCACTGCCGGCACCGCCGACGCCCGAAAGGCCCTGTCAGCCGTCGAGAACGGTGACACCGAGTCGGCCCGCCTCTCCCTCGAGTCGGCCCGACAGCACCTGGATCGAGCCGACGGGGTCCTCGGCCCGGCGACCCTCGCTGCTCGCCTGGTCCCGTCGCTCGCCCAGCACGTGACGGCCCTCGACATCGCCCTCGGCGAGAGTCGGAACATCACCAAGGCCGCCGACGGTCTCCTCGCATCCGCTGACTACGACAGGCTCAGGTACCGCGGACGCATCGACATCGCGCAGCTCCGAGCGCTCTCGCCGGACGCCTCCGACGTGCACGAGGTGCTGACCCGCGCCGAGGGCCGGTTGACCGAAGCCGGCGCCCCGTGGTTGGTCGGGCCCGTCCGCGATCGGCTCGACGAGCTCCACTCCGAGGTCTCCGATGTCCAGGCGGCATCCGGGCTCGCCAGCCACGTCCTGGAGGTCGCACCGGCGCTCTTCGGCGGCGACGGCGACCGGCGCTACCTGGTGGTGTTCATGACCCCCGCCGAGCTGCGGGGCGGAGGCGGCTTCATCGGAAGCTACGCCGAGCTGTTGGCATCCGATGGTCGGTTCCGCCTCGCCGAGTCCGGACCGATCCGAGACCTGATCTACCACGGCGAATTCGGCGACCGCACGCTCAACGGCCCAACCGAGTACCTGAGCCGCTACGGCCGCTTCCACACCGTCGACTACATCCAAGACGTCACCCTTAGCCCCCACTTCCCGTACAACGCCGAGGTCCTCGCCCAGCTGTACCCACAAGCTGGAGGCTCGCCGGTCGACGGGGTCATCGGCATCGACCCCATCGGTCTGGCAGCTCTCCTGGAGCTCACCGGCCCTGTCCAGGTGGAAGGACGAGACGAGCCGCTGACCGCCGAGAACGCCGCCGACTTCCTGACCCGGGACCAGTACCTCGAGTTCCTCGAGGAGGGCGACGGCAGCTGGGAGGAGTACGACCGCCTCAACGAGGAGCGCAGGGACTTCCTGGCGGCTGCCACCACGGCCACCTTCGAAGAGCTCACCCGCGCATCGCTGCCGGCCCCGGCGGAGATCGGGGCAGCGCTCGGCCCTGCGGCTCGAGGCCGCCACATCCAGGTTTGGAGTCGTCGAAGCGCCGAGCAGGAGCTCCTGGAACGAGTCGATGCCGACAGCGCGCTCGACATCCCTGACGGCTTCGACGGGTTCGAGCTGGTCCAGCAGAACGCTGGAAACGACAAGCTCGACGCCTACCTGCAGCGCACGATCGAGTACACCGCCGAGATCGACCCAGCGAGCGGCAGGCTGACCGGCACGGTTCGTGCCACCCTCGAGAACAACGTGCCGTCCGACATCCCTCCGAGGATCGCTGGTCGCAGGGTCGACGTCCCGGGAACGTCACGGACCTGGCTGACGCTCTTCACCCATCACGGCATCGTCAGCGCCTCCTTGGACGGGCGCCCGATGAGCGTCGGTTGGGAGGAGGAGGTCGGCCTGAACGCGTACGACACTCCGTTCATCGAGATACCCCCGGGTGAGTCGGTCACGCTCGAGTTCGTGCTCGACGGTTGGGTGGACCTGTCAGATGGCTACGAGCTGCGGATCTTCCCCCAGCCGGTGGCCAACCCCGACGTGGTGGAGCTCGACGTGAGCCTCACCGATGGCCGCTTCACCGGCCCCGACTCCACGGCAGGTGCGGTCGTCTACTCCGACCCCATGGTCGAGCCGATCACCGCCCAAGCCCAAGTCCTAAAGGGATGACGGTGCGATGACGAAAATGATGACGTCCGACACTCAGCCCGGCTAGGGTGCTTCGGACACGCACACGTGGTGGGCTTCTCGTGCCCGAAGGGAGAAATTCAATGATTCGCAAGGTACTTATCGGAGCGTTGATGATCGTCGCAGTGTTCGCCGCTCCCGCGGCTGCGCAGTACGGTCCCAACTTCACCATCACGCCTGCTGGCGTCGAGAGCGGCGGAACCACCACCTTCCAGGGTGGCGGCTGCGAGCCCGGCGCCACCGTGACCATCTCGGTCGACGGCGAGACCCTCGCCACCGTGGTGGCCGACGATCAGGGCAACTACAGCGGCACCGTCGTCGTCGACCTCCCGGCCGGCAACTACACCGCCACCGCCACCTGTGGTGACCTCGTCCAGACCGCCCCGCTGAACGTCCGTGGCGTGAGCGAGAGCACCACCACCACCACTGCTCCGGCTCCGGCTCCGGCCCCCGGCCCCGGCGTCGGTGGCCAGGGTGGCGGCTCGCCGCTGCCCCGCACCGGTAGCAACACCACCTCCCTCGTGCTGGTCGGCGGGCTCCTGCTCGCTGGCGGCGGCGCCATGGTCGTCGCCCGCAAGCGCTTCGCCTGATCACCCGGGCTAGCGCCCACCCCGTAAACGTCGACCAGTCCCCCCGGCCCCAGGCCGGGGGGACTGTCGCGTCCGGGCCTCGACGAACGACCACCACCCGGCCAACGGCCACGTCTCGAGGTCCGGCCAGGCCAGCCGGCCGGACCGCCCGTGACCGTCGAGCGCGGCTGCAACCACGGCGGCGGCACCGCGCCGAACCCGACCGCCTGGCTCGGCGCCCACAGATCTGGTTCTCCCCCAGCGTGCCGGTCCAGCGGGGCTCCACCGCCCTGATTCCGCACCCTCGCTCCACCTGGGGACTCGACGGACTCCGGCCGCTGTCCTTCCGCTCCCCTTCGGCCCCGGACTCCAGCACCGGGCCTGCGGCGTTCCTCCGTCAGCCGCGCGGGTCAGGCGCTCGGACCCGCACCCCGCGAGCGCGGCGAGGGGACGGCCTCAGGTCCTCAGACCAGATGCCGTCCCCTCGGAGACCAGGTCGGTTCGCTCGACGGGCGGGTCGGGACCCTTCCGTCGAAAGCCGTCAGGCCCGGTTCTGCAGGGAGTCGCGGATCTCGCGGAGCAGGACGATGTCGTCGGGCGCGTCCTCGACGGACTCCGACGCCCGGCGCATCTCCATGGCCTTGTTGTAGGCCTTGACGATCAGGAAGAGCACGAAGCCGACGATGAGCAGCGAGAGGACGGTGTTGAGGAAGGCGCCGTAGCGGATCTCGCCATCGCCTATGTCGATCACGAGGCTGTCGAAGTTCGGTTGACCGCCCGCCGCCGCGATGATCGGCGTGATGACGTCGGCGACCAGGCTGTCGACGACGTCCTTCACCTTCAGGGCCAGGATCAGACCGACGGCGATCTCGATCAAGTTGCCCTGCAGGATGAACTTCTTGAACTCTTCGAGCATTTGGCCATTCCTTCCGGTGACGGGAACCCGCTGGTCAAGGATAGGTGACCGCTTGCCGGCCATGTCGTGATGCCTCTCCACGAGGTGCGAGATACCTCGACGGAGACCCCTTCGCCTACGAGCAGTGGCCCTATGGTGTTGCTCCGTGGGGGAACGACGCATCGCCGCCTTCGACTTCGACGGCACCATCACCGCCCGGGACACCCTGTTGCCGTTCCTGGCCCGGACGTGCGGTCGCAGGACCTTCGCCCGGGCGTTGCGCCACGCCGGGCGGGCGGCGGTGGAGGCACGGGCCCGGCGGGCGGCCCCCGGTGACGGGCACCCCCGAGACGAGGCCAAGGCGGTGCTGATCAGGGAGCTCCTGCGCGGACGGTCGGCCGACTGGCTCGCCCGGGTCGGCGAGTCCTACGCGAGCGAGGTCATCCCCGACCAACTGCGGCCCGAGATGGTCCGGCAGGTGAACTGGCACAGGGACAACGGGCACGAGCTCGTACTCGTGTCGGCGTCGCTCGATGCCTACCTTCGGCACTTCGGTCGGGCCCACGGGTTCGACGAGGTCATCGGAGTGACCCTGGAGATCGACGACGACGGCACGCTCACCGGCGAGCTCGACCGTCCGAACGTGAGGGGCCCCGAGAAGGCCACCAGGTTCCGTGAGTGGCTCGCCGGTGACGAACCCGTGTTCATGTGGGGATACGGCAACTCGAGCGGTGATCGCGAGCTCCTCGACCTGGCCGACCAGGCGGTGTGGATCGGCCGTCGACGCCGGCGCGAGGCCTGAAAACTTCGATGGGACCGCACCTCTTGGCGCGGTCCCATCAGAGAGCGGATCGAAGGATCCGGATGCTGCCGCCGGCGGGCGGCGAGGCGGCCGGGGCCGCCGGGATCACTTCGGCTGCATGCGGATGCCGGCGTCGATGCGGATCGACTCGGCGTTCATGTAGCTGTTGCGCAGGAGCTCGGTGGCGAGGGTGGCGAACTCGCTGGCCTGGCCGAGGCGCTTGGGGAACAGCACACCAGCGCCCAGGCGCTCCTTGAACTGCTCCGAAGCCTCGCCCTCGCCGTAGATCGGCGTGTCGATCAGGCCGGGGAGGATGGTGTTCACGCGCACGCCGACAGCGGCGAGGTCACGAGCGATGGGCAGGGTCATGCCCACCACGCCGCCCTTGGAGGCGGAGTAGCTGGCCTGGCCGATCTGGCCGTCCTCGGCCGCCACCGAGGCGGTGTTGACGATGGCGCCGCGCTCGCCGAACTCGTCGGCCTCGTTCTGCGACATGGCCGTGGCGGCGATGCGGATGCAGTTGAAGGTGCCGATCAGGTTGATCTCCACGACCTTCTTGAAGATGTCGAGGTCGTGGGCGGAGTCGTACGAGCCGTCCTTGCCGATGGTGCGGGTGGCCCAGCCGATGCCGGCGCAGTTCACCAGCGCCTTGAGCGGGCTGAGCTCCTTGGCGGCCTCCACGGAGGCGATCACCTGCTCGGTGTCGGTTACGTCGCATGCTGCGAACACCCCGCCGATCTCCTTGGCGAGCGCTTCGCCCTTCTCGGCCTGGCGGTCGAGGTCTGCGACCACGACCTTGGCGCCGAGGGAGGCGAGGTGTCGACTGGTTGCTTCACCGAGGCCCGAGGCGCCGCCGGTGACGATTGCACTGATGCCGTTGATCTCCATGGCCGCGAACTCTATTGACTGAGCGGTCAAGAATGCGAACGGGAGACCACGTGGCCGCCTCCGGCCCCGGCCAGCGAGGAGGTAGCCTGCGCAGCCGTGGCGCTAGAGCTAGAGGTTTCCCGGTCCCGGTCGAATGGTGTCCGCCTTCGCGGCATCGTGAGCGGCGCACGGCGCAGTGTCGCCCCGTTGATGGTGTCGATCCTGCTCATCGCGTGTAGCAGCGGTGAGCGCCCGAGCCTCGGCGACGCGGCGAGCGACTCGAACCGCCCGAGCACCGAGACCACCGAGCAGCCCACCAGCACCGGCAGCGGCACCGAGGCCCGCCTCGACGAGCTGCCCCCCGGCCCCGAGAACATGATCGGCTACATCGCCACGCCGATCGGGCCCACGCCCGACGTCCGAACTGCTCCCGATCCATCGGCCGAGCGCCTCGAGATCGGCCCCACCACCGAGGTAGGTGCGCCGACCACGTTCGCGGTGGTCGGAGATCCCGGCGTCACGAGCGCCGCCACCGGCGGCTGGTACAAGATCGTCATCCCGACTCGGCCCAACCAGGGCACCGCCTGGGTTCCGGCCTCCTCGGTGGACCTGACCCAGACCCCACTCCGAGTCTTCATCGACCTCGAAGGGCGCAACCTCCGCGTCGAGAACAACGGTGCCACCGTCTTCGACGCTGCAGTGGCCATCGGCACCGACGAGAACCCCACCCCCGTCGGAGCCACCTACGTCACCGAACTGATCGAGAACACCAACCCTGGAGGCGCCTACGGCCCGTTCGCCTTCGGCCTGGCCCTCCACTCCGAGACGCTCACCGAGTTCGCCGGCGGCCCCGGCCAGGTCGGCGTGCACGGCACCGACCAGCCCGAACTGATCGGCGACAAGGTCTCTCACGGCTGCGTGAGGCTCGACAACGACGACATCATCGCCCTCCGCGAGCTCGGGCTACCCCTCGGCGTCCCGGTCTTCGTCACCTGACCGGCGCCGCGCCGTGACCGTCGAACCGCTGCCGGAGTTCCGCTACCACCCCGACCCTGTCGGCACCGGCGCGTTCGAGCAGCTCGGCCGGGTGTGCAAGGTGTGCGGCCGGGAGCGCGGCTGGAGCTACGTGTTCGGGACCTACGGAAGCGACGACCTCCGAGACGCCGTCTGCCCATGGTGCATCGCCGACGGATCGGCCGCTCAACGCTTCGACGTCTTGTTCACCGACCTCCGCCACTCGATCGCCGTGCCCGCGGCCATCGCGCCGGGCGTGGCGGAGGAGATCCAGCAGCGAACGCCAGGGTTCAGCGGCTGGCACGAGGAGCAGTGGCTGTTCCACTGCGACGACGGGGCCGCCTTCCTCGGGCCGGTGGGTTGGGAGACGCTCGAGCAGCACCCCGACGCGGTCGCCGACGTGCACCGCCGGCTCCACGACGTGGACCCCGTCGACGCGGAGATGCTCGTGGCGTCGCTAGACGTCGAGGGTCTGGCCACCGGGTACCTCTTCCGCTGCCTGCACTGCGGCGTGCACCTCGCGTACGCCGACACCGAATGAACATCGACGTCGATCCCTCACCCAGCGTCTACGCCACCTGAGGAACCTCGCGGCCGGTGCATCGCCACCCGCAACTCGGGGTCGAGTCCGATCGACGCCTCGTGCGCGATCAGCCGACGGAGACCCGGCGTCGTCCCGGCCTCGTCGAGCACCACGAAGCCTCGGCGCTCGTAGTACGGGCGGTTCCACGGCACGTCGCTGAACGTCGTCAACGTCACCCCGTCGAGCCCACGATCCTCGGACCACTCCTGCGTCGCGGCCAGAAGCGCGAGACCGTGGCCACGCCCCTGGGCATCGCCGTCGACCGACACCTCGTCGATGTGGGCGCGACCGTCGATCACCGTGATCAGCACGAAGCCGACGACCTTCGATTCGTCCTCCGCCACCAGCAGCCGGCCCTCGCCGATCGGTGCCGACAGCTCGTCGACCGTCGGAGGAGCGTCGTCGGCGCAACGCGAGACGCGGCGGTCGGCGACCTCCCGGAACCGTTCCCCTGCGGAGCTGGCCACGGCCCGCACGACTCCTACGTCCTGCGGCACAGCGGGTCTGATCCGGGTCATCCCGACGATGCTGCCCTGCTCGTCCTGGCCGCGCACCCTCATTACCTAGTCTCTGGCGATGCGAAGCACGAGGGCAGTCCTGTTGGTGGTGGTGGCAGTGCTGGCAGCGCTGGCGACCTCGAGCGCTGTCGGCGGACAGGCCGCCACCGCGTCGATCTCCGGAACGGCCTACACGTTCAACACTCGCAACGTGATCGCCGGCGCCACGATCCGGGCGGTGGAGTTCCCGGCGGTCAGCACCACCACCGGGTCCGACGGCTCCTACACCCTCGACTTCCCGGTGGGTTCGGAGGTCACCCTCTACATCGAGGCCGCCGGCCACAACAGCATCCGCATACAGACCTTCACCCTCGACGACCAGCACGAGGGTTCGACGGTGGTCGGGGCCAACTTCCAGACCCCCACCACCGAGGTCTACGGCGCCCTCTACGCCCTGCTGTCGAGCTACGTCGGCGGAGACCCGTTCGACGGTGGCTGTGCCGTGGTCACCACCGTCGGCCAGCCCGT
>JAAZBK010000490.1 GCA_012513855.1 Acidimicrobiales bacterium | reverse complement strand
GTGAGGATCCAGTACGGCGGCTCGGTCAAGGGCTCGAACGCGGTGGAGCTGATGAGCCAGCCCGACATCGACGGCGCACTCGTGGGCGGTGCGTCGCTGGTGGCCGAGGACTTCGCCGCCATCGTCCAGTACCACGCCGTCCGCTAGCACGACACGTCGGGTGGGGTGACGGGTCGCCCGGGGCGGCCCACTCCGTCCGCTGGACCTGGGCGCCCGGCCTCCGCAAGGTCGCCGGGTCTACGCGCATGCGTGCCGAGGTACCCCATGGGGGTGTCGGGTCCGCTTGCCCACCGTGGGTGAAGGAGAAGTGCTCGGACTGAGGCCCGTTGCCGGCCGAGGGCGATCGTCAGAACCTTTCGTGCTTGTGAAATGCATCCCATGTACTTTTTTTCTCTGGCCTGATCGTTCCGCCTGGTGGGATGAGATTGACCGCTTCGTCAGTTCTGAGCCATTCCTGGGGTTCTGACTGATCAATCTGCACAATCTTTGTTCCCATTTCTGGTAGGTCTGTCTGGGTCATTCGACCCATGTGCCACAAGCCATGGCTACGGTCTCTCTCGGCGAGGTGCCGAGCGGCACATTCGTCCCCGAGACCAAGGAGACCGGGTGTTGCCCGTCGCTCCGCAGCCCTCATCCGGAGGAACTCGAATGGCACACAGATCGATTCGAAAGGCGTTCATCGCCGGGGCGCTCACGCTCTCGCTGATAACCGCCGCTTGCGGTGATTCGGACGAGGGCGACGACGCCGCCACCGACGGCACCGAACAGGACGGCGGTACCGAGACCTCCGCTGGTGGCGGCAACCAGCAGCTGACCGAGACCGACTGCGGTCAGCTCGAGTTCGACCCCGACGCCCCAACGGGCGGCACCTTCACCGACTACGCGTACATGTCCGACTCCGGTACGAACACCAGCTTCGATCCGGGCGCGGTCCAGACGCTCAACGAGTTCCAGATCACCCAGGCCATCTTCGACAGCCTGACCGACTTCGACTTCAGCGAGAAGTGCTCGCCCGAGCTCAAGGGCGACCTGGCCGAGTCGTGGGAGGTGAACGACGATGCCACCCAGTACATCTTCACGCTGAAGGAGGGCGTCACCTACTCCGACGGCAGCGAGGTCAAGGCCTCCGACTTCAAGGCCGCGTGGGAGCGGGCCGGAAGCGCCGAGTTCGGCTCCTCCTACGGCTACCTGGTCAACAACATCGAGGGCGGCGAAGCCCTCAACGCAGGCGAAGCAGAGGAGCTGAGCGGCGTCACCGCCGACGACGAGGCCGGGACCCTCACCATCGACCTGGCTGCACCCAACGCCGAGTTCGCGTCGATCCTCGTCCACCCGTTCTTCAGCCCGGCTCAGCCCGACGACCTGGCCAAGATCGGCAAGGAGACCGGCTGGGGCGACAAGGGGCTCACGATCGGCACCGGCCCGTTCATGTTGGAGAAGGCCGACGAGAACGAGGTCGTCCTGGTGCCCAACCCGGAGTGGGATGGCAACGTCTACGGCGACACCGAGGTCAACCTCGAGCGCATCGTCTTCAAGATGACCATCGACGTCGAGACCGCGTTCCAGACCTTCGAGGCCGGTGAGGGCGACAGCGCTCCCATTCCGTCGGGCCGCTTCGCCGACGCACAGGCCGCCTTCCCGCAGAACTCGGTCAACACTCCCGTGATGGGCGTCTACTACTTCGACTTCGGTGCCGACGACCCCCAGGTCGGTGGAGACGAGAACATCAAGCTGCGCAAGGCCATCGCCATGGCGATCGACCGCGACGAGCTGAACGAGAAGGTGTACGAGGGCACCCGCGACGACGCCACCGGCATCGTCCCGCCCGGCATCCCCGGCTACAACGACGCGCTGTGCGAGGAGATCTGCACCTACGACCCCGAGCGGGCCAAGGAGCTGTACGACGAGTGGGTGGCCGAAGGTGGCGAGCTGACCAGGCCGATCCGCATCGACTACAACGAGGGCGGTAGCCACGGCGACGTGGCCACCATCATCCAGGCCAACCTGAAGGACAACCTCGGCATCGAGACCGAGCTCGGTGGCGTGGCCGAGGACTACTTCAAGCTGGTGGCCGAGCCGGGCGGATGCCAGCTCTGCCGAGCCGGCTGGTACGCCGACTACCCGACCTACGGCAACTTCATGGTCGACCTGTTCTCAGCAGCGTCGATCGGTGGAAACAACTTCGGACGCTTCGACAACGACGAGTTCGAGACGCTGATCGCCGACGCCCAGGCCGAGACCGACGACGCCGCCCGAGCCAAGCTGTACAACGAGGCCGAGTCGCTCCTGCTCAACGAGCAGGCCCACGCGGTCCCGTTGAACTTCTACACGGGCAACCAGGTGTACCGGGACCGGGTGCACAACTACGACTACGGACCCCTCGGGTTCGTGATGTGGGAGCGGCTGGCCGTCGACGGCTGATCCCACGAACCGTCAGCAGGCGGGGGCCGGCACCGTGGACGCCGGCCCCCGCCTCCGACCTTCGCTCTGCACCGAGGAGTCATGGGCACCTTCGTTCTGAGGCGCCTCTTCCAACTCGTGATCGTGTTGTGGGGAGGGGCGACGATCCTCTTCATCCTCTTCTACATGGTCGGGGGGAACCCGGCTGAGCGCATGGCCTCGGGCGGTGGCGAGCGCAATCCCAACCCCCAGGTCGTGCGCAACCTCGAGGTCCGCTACGGGCTCGACAAGCCGAAGCCCCAGCAATACGTGGCGCACATGTCGCGCATCGCCCGTGGAGACTTCGGGGAGTCGTTCCGCACCCGCGAACCCGTGGTCGACATCGCCAAGCGGCGAGCGCCCACCAGCTTCCGCCTCGCCTTCTGGGCGGTGATCATCGAAGGGACCATGGGCATCGGTTCGGGGATGCTGTCGGCGAGGAGGCGAAACTCGCTGGCCGACGTCGTGACCACCATCGCTGCGGTGGTGGCGAGCGCGATCCCCGTCTTCGTCCTCGGCTTCATGATCAAGCAGCTCACGGGCGTCTACGCGTACCAGAACGACTGGCCGGCGTGGGCCCGGTTCCCCACCATCGGCCTGGGCGACAACGACTGGATCTTCTGGGTGATCCCCACCGGCAACACGTGGAAGTACGTGGTCCAGCCGGCCTTCGTGCTCGCCGCGGTGAGCACCGCGATCCTCGCCCGGATCACCCGCACCTCGATGCTCGAGACCATGCGGATGGATCACGTCCGCACCGCCCGCGCCAAGGGCCTGTCGGAGAAGCAGGTCACCCGGAAGCACGTCCTGCGCAACGCCCTGATCCCGGTGGTCACCATCTTGGGCATCGACTTCGGCACCATGGTCGGCGCCGCGATCCTCACCGAGACCGTGTTCAACATCCAGGGCCTCGGCAGCCAGATCGTCGCCTCGGCCAAGGACCTGGACATGCCCGTGGTCATCGGGCTCACCATGCTCGTCACGCTCGTCTACGGCACCATGAGCCTGCTGGTGGACCTGTCCTACGCCTACCTGAACCCCCGAGTCCGCCTCGGAGACGACTGACCGATGGACGAGAACGACGACCTCGCTTCGGGCCTGTCGCCGATGGACGACGCCAACCCACCGGGCCACCCCGGTTCCGGGCCTCGCTCGGGTGCCCAGGACATGGCGGCCGTCGGCCACGCGGCCGGCGCCGGCGCCATCTCCCACGACGAAGCCCACGCGCTGGACATGACGCCCGAGGAGGAGGCGAACCTCGACCGGTCGCTCAGCGACGTCGGTCCGAGTCGTTCGCTTCGCTCCGACGCCTGGCGTCGCTTCAAGCGCAACAAGCTGGCCCTGTTCGGCCTCGGTCTGGTGGCGTTCCTGATGGTGGTGGCCGTGTTCGGTCCGCTCTTCGTGCAGGACCCGCTCGACACCGGTGGCATCTCCAAGGAGAAGCCCACCAACCAGCACTGGTTCGGCACCGACCGGCTGGGACGAGACGTCCTGGCCCGGATCGTCTACGGGGTGCGGCTCTCCCTGTTCATCGGGATGGTGGCCACCGCGGCCTGCACCATCCTGGGCATCGTCATCGGCTCGGTGGCCGGCTGGTTCCGAGGGTGGGTCGACACGATCCTGATGCGCTTCGTCGACATCATGTTGGGCATCCCGTACCTGGTCCTGGCGCTGGCCTTCGTCGCCGCCCTCGGCAAGGGCGTGACCGCCGTGGTCGTCACGTTGGCGGCCACCGCCTGGCTGCAGACGGCGAGGACCGTCAGGGCCGGCTTCCTGCAGGTCCGCGAACTGGAGTACGTGGAGGCGGCGAAGGCCATCGGGGTGCCGACCCACCGGATCATCCTTCGCCACGTCCTGCCGAACGTGTTCCAGCCGGTGATCGTGCTGGTGGCCATCGGCATCGGCACCGCGATCCTTGCTGAGGCGGCGCTCAGCTTCCTGGGCGTCGGGGTCAAGGCGCCGGCCCCGTCCCTCGGGCTGATGATCAACGAGAGCCAGTCGATCTTCACCTCTTCTCCGCACCTCCTGTTCTTCCCGGCCATCGGCATCATCATGACGGTGCTCGGTTTCATGCTCGTGGGTGACGGCCTGCGCGACGCGCTGGATGTGAAGGACATCTGATGGCCCGACCCCTGCTGGAGGTCTCCGATCTCAACGTCGAGTTTCGGACCGACGACGGGCCGGTCCAGGCGGTCCGGGGCGTCGACTTCTCGGTGGATGCCGGTCAGGTCCTGGCCATCGTCGGCGAGTCCGGCTCCGGCAAGTCGGTCACGGCCATGAGCATCCTCCAACTCCTGCCCCCGAGCGCGTCGATCTCCGGGGAGGTGATGTGGAAGGGCGAGAACCTGCTGGAGGTGAAGGAGCCCCGCATCCGTGAGGTGCGCGGCGGGGAGATCTCGATGATCTTCCAGGATCCCCTCACCGCGCTGAACCCCGTCTACAAGGTCGGCGACCAGATCGTCGAGATGATCCAGGCCCACGGCCGGGTGTCGCGTCGCGACGCTCGTGATCGCGCCATCGAGATGCTCGACCTGGTCGGCATACCCCAACCGGCGAAGCGGGTCGATCAGTACACCCATGAGTTCTCCGGCGGGATGCGCCAGAGGGCCATGATCGCCATGGCGCTGTCGTGCGACCCCCAGCTGATCATCGCCGACGAGCCCACCACCGCTCTCGACGTCACCGTCCAGGCCCAGGTGCTGGAGCTGCTGACCGACCTCGCCGACCGCCTCGACACCGCGGTGGTGCTCATCACCCACGACCTCGGCGTGGTGGCGGGCATGGCCGACCGCGTCACGGTCATGTACGCCGGGCGCATGGTCGAGGCGGGGAGCACCGACGACGTGTTCGACGGCACCGGCCACCCCTACACCCACGGGCTCCTGATGTCGTTGCCCCGCCTCGACTCCGACGTCGGCGCGCCGCTGATGCCCATCGGAGGCCAGCCGCCGTCCATGCTCTCGCCTCCACCCGGTTGCTCGTTCCACCCGCGCTGCCCGTTCGCCCGCGAGGACCTCGGCTGCATGACCGAGGTCCCGGCCACGCTTGAACGCAGCCCCGGACACGTGTCGGCGTGCCACCGGGCCGACGAACTGATGGCAGACGGTGCACTGGACCATCGCCGGCTGGTGGGTGCGGGTCGCCAGGCCGCCGACACCGACACCGTCTCCGTCACCGACGACGGCTCGGCCCCGGGCACCGGCACCGAAGGTGGAGGGCTCGAGCGGTGAGCCCCTTGTTGGAGGCCCGAGACGTGGTCAAGGAGTTCCGCGGGCCCCGCACGGGGTTCCTCGGGATGAAGCACGCCACCGTCCACGCGGTGAACGGCGTCTCGTTCACGCTCGACGCGGGGGAGACCCTCGGGGTGGTGGGGGAGTCGGGCTGTGGGAAGTCGACCCTCGGTCGGGTGATCATGCGGCTGCTGCCGGCCACCGCCGGCGAGGTCCTCCTCGGTGGTGAGGACGCGGCCGCGCTCGAACAGGCCGACAAGAAGGCATACCGAAGCCGGGTCCAGATGGTGTTCCAGGACCCGTACGCCTCGCTCAACCCGCGGATGACCGTGGGCGAGATCCTGGCCGAGCCGTTCCTGGTGCACCAGGGACTGAAGAGCAGGCAGAGCCAGGCCGAGGTGGGCGAGCTGCTGCGGATCGTCGGGCTCTCGCCCGAGCACGCGTCCCGCTATCCCCACGAGTTCTCCGGCGGCCAACGCCAACGGGTCGGCATCGCCAGGGCGCTAGCCGTCGAGCCCGAGCTGATCGTGCTCGACGAACCGGTATCGGCGCTCGACGTCTCGATCCAGGCCGGCGTGGTCAACCTCATGCAGAAGCTCCAGGACGAGCGGGGGATGGCGTACTTCTTCATCGCCCACGACCTCTCGGTGGTGCGCCACATCTCCGACCGGGTCGCGGTGATGTACCTCGGGCGGATCGTCGAGCTGGGCACCCGCGACCGCATCTACCGCGACGCCCACCACCCCTACACCAGGGCGCTGATGTCGGCCGTGCCGATCCCCGATCCAACGTTGGAGCGACAACGCAAGCGGATCATCCTCGAGGGCGACGTGCCGAGCCCGATCGATCCGCCCAGCGGATGTCACTTCCGCACCCGGTGCTGGAAGGCCACCGAGATCTGCGCCGAGGAGGTTCCCCTGCTGACGGGCGACGCCGACCTCGCCTGGGCCTGTCACCACCCGATCGAGTCACCGGTGAAGATCGGGAGCTCGCCGGTCCCGGCCTGAGTCCCCCGTCGCTCCGACGTGGGTGGGAGCGCTCCCCTGCGGACCGCTAACCTGTAGCGGTCCCTGTCTCAGGGGCGAAGATCTTCGAAAGGTCCACGTTGCTTCCCTTCCTCGTCGTCATCCACGTGATCGTGTCGGCTGCCCTGCTCGTGCTCGTCCTGTTGCACAGCGGCAAGGGTGGTGGCCTGTCCGACATGTTCGGTGGCGGCATGGGTGCCGCGGCGCAGGGCTCGACGGTGGTCGAGAAGAACCTCGACCGCATCACCGTGGTGATCGCCATCATCTTCACCTTCACCACGCTGTCGCTCGGCCTGATGATGAGCACCCCGACCTGAGCGAAACCCGCTGAGGCACCGCCGGGATCGGCCGGGCCTCGACCTACTTCTACGACTCCGTGGCCGCCGGGTGGTGGCCTCTCGGCGCGGGCCGGGCCGGCCGATAGGTCTGGTGCCTGGTCTGCTGCTGTCGTCCGGCGCGGTCCGTACCAGGCCGTTCCTGGGCTCGATGACACCTGTGTGAGGTCCCGTTCGGTGCGGGGAGCGCCGATGGCGTAGGCCGATGGCGTAGGCCTTCGGCTGCTCGCCGGAAGGTGATCCACGGCGTCTTCAACCAATTGGTTGACGACTGATCCAGTCCGGCGTACGCTGTCTTCAACCAGTTGGTTGAGGAAGGACGCATGGTGGACGAAGCTCAGCTGTCGAAGGTGTTCGCCGCTCTGGCCGACCCGACGAGACGTGCGATCGTCGCCCGCTTGGCCGATGGCGATGCAACCGTCGGAGAGCTGGCCGAGCCCCACGACGTGTCGGTGCAGGCGGTCTCCAAGCACATCAAGGTGCTGAACGACGCCGGTCTCGTCTCGCAGGTCCGAGACGCCCAGCGTCGCCCGTGCCACCTCGAAGCCGAGGTGTTCGACCTCGCCACCCGCTGGATAGAGCGATACCGCCGCCAGGCCCAGGCCCGCTACGAGAAGCTCGACGCGGTGCTCGCCGAGATGCAGGCGGAGGAGAACGAGGGGGCCAACCAAACCTGGGGATCGGATCGGTCGATTCCCGAGCAAACCAGAGGAGCAGCATCATGACCACCGTCAGCCGTTACCAGGCCACGATCTCAGCCGACGCCGAGGTCCCGATCATCCGGATCACCCGGGACTTCGACGCCACGCCCGCCCAGCTCATGAGGGCCCACACCGATCCCGACCTGTTCGCCCGCTGGGTGGGCCCCGACGGGATGGACACCCGGATCATCGACTGGGACCCCACCGATGGAGGCCGCTGGCGCTACGTGGCCAGGCGAGACGGTGAGGAGTACTGGTTCCGCGGCTGCTTCCACTCGGTGGGCGAGGAGCAGATAGTCCAGACGTTCACCTACGAGGGGATGCCCGAGGCCGTCTCGCTCGAGACCCTCACCTTCGAGGACCTGGGCGACGGCCGGACCCGACTCCACGCCCAGTCGCTGGTCGACAGCTTCGAGGGCCGCGACGCCTGGCTGGCCAGCGGGATGGAGACAGGCGTCGACCAGGGCTACGCCAAGCTCGACGCCCTGGTGGCAGAGCTTTGAGCAACTCATCGCCACCTGCCGCGCCGCTGCCGAGCGCAGCGGACGACCACCGGGCCGTCGCGGCTGAGTTCACGGCCACGGTGGAGTCGGTCGATGCCGGTAGCTGGGACGTCCCGGCTCCGGTCGACGGATGGACCGCACGAGATGTGGTGGCCCACCTGATCGAATGGCTGCAGTCGTTCGTGGAGGGCCAGACCGAGGTGGAGTTCCCGCCGGGGCCTGGGGTGGCCGAGGATCCGGCGGGGGCATGGCGGGTCCACTCGGCGGCGGTGCAGGCGATCCTCGACGATCCGGTGGCGGCCGGCCGCACCTACGAGTTCGGCCACATCGGCCCGATGTCGTTGGGTGCCGCCATCGCCATGATCTACACCCCCGACGTATTCCTCCACCGTTGGGACCTCGCCCGGGCGACTGGCCTCGACGAGACGCTGGACCCGGACCGCTGTGCCGCCATGTACGAGGGCATGCTCCCCATGGACGACGTCCTCCGCCAGAGCGGCCAGTACGGCCCGAAGGTGGCGGTGCCCGACGACGCCGACCCCCAGACCAAGCTCCTGGCCTTCATCGGACGCACCCCGTAGAAGCTGCAGGAACGACTCGTCGCGAGGTGGCGGCGACGGCTGGTGTCCGCCCAGATCGGTCCGCCACCGTGCTTGGGCGGGGAGGCCAGACGCTTTGCCGAGCGGAGGGACCGTCGCGCTAAGGTAACGACCCTCACCGGGCGCACCCGGAGGGGCCACGTCGGAGTGGCGGAATTGGCAGACGCGCTAGCTTGAGGGGCTAGTGCCCTTAGGGGCGTGGGGGTTCAAGTCCCCCCTCCGACACG
>JAAZBK010000089.1 GCA_012513855.1 Acidimicrobiales bacterium | reverse complement strand
GTGAGCTTCGAGCCGATGTTGCCGTCGATCCACTCCATGTGGCCCTCGGCCTCGACCTTGGCCCGCTTGGTGACCAGGTTGAAGACGTTGTTGGACCAGTTCTGGATGGTGGTGTAGGTGACGCGCGCCGACGGCTTCACCACGATCTCCACCACCGCGGAGTGCAGCGAGTCGGACGTGTAGGTGGGAGCGGAGCAGCCCTCGATGTAGTGCACCTGGGAGCCCTCGTCGGCGATGATCAGCGTCCGCTCGAACTGGCCCATGTTCTCCGCGTTGATGCGGAAGTAGGCCTGCAGTGGCATCTCCACGTTGACGCCCGGCGGGACGTAGATGAACGAGCCGCCGGACCACACCGAGGTGTTGAGCGCCGAGAACTTGTTGTCGTTGGCCGGGATGACCGTGCCGAAGTACTGCTTGACCAGCTCCGGGTACTCCCGCAGAGCCGTGTCCATGTCGCAGAAGATCACCCCCAGCCGCTCGAGGTCCTCCCGGTTCCGGTGGAACACCACTTCGCTGTTGTGCACCACGAAGCCCTCGGCCACGAAGTTGTGATGACCTTCGACCTCGATGTCGTAGACCGGCTCGATGCCTGCGCTGACGATCGACTCGATCCGGACGAACCCGAGCATCTCGCTGGTGTGGGCGGCAAAGCTCGTGCCCTTTGCCGACCGGTAGGAGTGACGGAACTTGCGCTTGCCGAGGCGATCGGTCCGGCGCGGCGACCTGCAACCGATCTGGTCGAAGTTGCCGCTCAGACGCAGGTGATAGGCCGTGAGCGTGCGCTCGGGATCATGCGGATGGCGGTTCGAGACGTCGATCACCGAGCTGGAGCCGATGCCGCAGAGGGCGACCAACTCCTTGACGTCGTGCATCAACGCGACGTTGGCACTGGTCAGCACGGCATCCTTCGACGTCGGGTGGTCACGGACATGGCCGTCAGCGTCGAACAGACCCCCCAGAAGCGCCAGACGCTGCGACAGCGGCAGCGAGAACGCCCAATCGGGCAGTCGCTTGGTGAGCGCGTTGCCACGGAAGCCGTTCAGGTCGAGGAACGTGGCGAGGGCACCGGTGCGCTTGGCGGTTAGGCGCTGACCATCGGTGGCCAGCCTCAACTCGATGCCGAACGACTCGCGGCCGACGCGGATTATCTCGTCGACCAGAGCCTGATCAGATCGATCGACAGCTATCTCCACCGAGACGTAGCCGCTTCTGTTGTGGAAGTAGCCGTCGCCCAAGAAGACGCCGAGGAACCACGCCACATCGTCGGTGGTCTCGTGCGGAAGCGAGTCGCTGCCGGGACGGTCGAGGCGCAAGAGCGGTTCGGCTTCGCCGAACTCGGGAACGTCGGTGGCGATCGCCACAAGGTCACCCTCGACGAGGTCGGCGGCCTGGACCCACCGGGTGGCATAGCGAGCATGCTTCGCTCCCTCGCGCCGTTCGTCGCGGAGCACCAGGAAAGGATGGTTGCCCGACGCAGCGATGGTCCGGCCCCGGGCCGTGATCTCGAGGATCTCCTTCTCACCCGAGCAGGCACCGCCGTTGACCCTTGCGACCTCGAGCAGCTTGGAGTCTGGGTTCAACGCGAAGACCTGATCGCCGGGACCGAGCTCCTTGATGGCCCGCATGCCCTTGGTGGTCCACACCCGGGTATCGCCGCGAAGGCACTCATACTGGGCGGTGACGCCGGCGAGGTACTTGCGCTCGGCCTCGGGGATGCCGAGCTTCTCGTAGGTGTTCTTGATGGCGTCGGGCAGGTCTTCCCAATTGTCGACCTGACCCTCGGTGGGCTTGATGTAGTAGTAGATGTCGTCGAAGTAGATCTCCGACATGTCGCCGCCCCAGTTCGGCATGGGCCGGCGCTCGAAGGCTCGGAGGCTCTTGAGGCGCCGCTGGAGCATCCAGTCGGGCTCGCCCTTCATCCACGACATCTCGCGGACGATGGCTTCCGACAGGCCTCGCTTGGGCTTGAAGACGTAGTCCTCTGCGTCGGACCAGCCGAGCTTGTAGCGCCCGAGGTCGAGATCGGTGACAGCCATGGGTTCCTCAGGGGAAGGGGGTGGGCAGAACGGCGACGTGCGCCGAATTTCTCCTACGGCGATAGTACCAATGTCCCTGGCCGGGACCCACCCCGTGTTCTCCGGCTCCTGCCGGCCCGGCGCGGTCGCCTGACGGCGGGGAGCCCCGCAACGCGCCCGCTTACGCGAGACTCCGGTGACCGGCCCGGCCCAGTGTGGGCGGCCCACACCCTCCGAGCCTCGCCAGACGTGCTTTTCCCCACCATCCGGTTCGCGATGTTCTTCGCCGTGGTGATGCCCGCGAGCTGGGTGCTGATGCCGTTGGTGTCGGAGTGGCGCCGCGACGACCCCCGCGAACGC
This sequence comes from Acidimicrobiales bacterium, assembly GCA_012513855.1. GTDB lineage: Bacteria > Actinomycetota > Acidimicrobiia > Acidimicrobiales > Iamiaceae > Aquihabitans. The sequence goes on along the minus strand of JAAZBK010000089.1, from coordinate 26,359 downwards.
GACGAGACCTGGGTGGTCCCGGCAGCGCTCCTGGCGCTCGCTGCGGTCCTGGGTCCCCTCGCTCCCTGGGACGGCCCCACCGCGGTGAGCTGGCTCGGCTGGATCGCGGCCCTGGGAGCCGGGTACCTGGCCGTGACCCGGTGGGTCGACCTCGCCGGTCTGGTGCGCTGGCAGGTCTTCATCCTGGTGGCGAGCTACGTCTTCTACGGCAACTACGACTGGCACTTCGTGGTGCTGTTGGCCACATCGACCGTGATCAACCAGGTCGTCACCGTCAGGCTCCACCGCACCGAACCAGAGACCACCCGGCGCACGCTCCTGGTGATCGGCGTCCTGCTCAACCTCGGCCTGCTGGCGTGGTTCAAGTACAAGGGCTTCTTCACCGAGAGCGCGTCGAGCATCCTGGCGCCGCTGGGCATCGACATCTCCCCGCCGGCCCGGTCGATCATCCCGCCCGTCGGCATCAGCTTCTTCACGTTCCAGGCGCTGAGCTACCTGATCGACACCTACCGGCGGAAGATCCGCCCGGCACCGCTGCTCGACTTCGCCGTCTACCTGTCGTTCTTCCCGCACCTGGTGGCCGGCCCCATCGTGCGGGCGGCCGAGTTCCTGCCTCAGCTGCGTGAACCCCGCGACAGCCGCCGGGTCGACACCGGGCTGGCGTTCTGGCTGATCGCGGTGGGCATGTTCAAGAAGGTCGTGGTGTCGAGCTACCTGGCCGACGCCATCGTCGACCCCGTCTTCCGCATCCCCAGCCAGCACCAGAGCGTCGACACGCTGCTCGGCATCTACGGGTATGCCATCCAGATCTACTGCGACTTCTCGGGCTACACCGACATGGCCATCGGCCTGGCACTGCTCCTCGGGTTCCGGTTCCCGCAGAACTTCGACGCCCCCTACACGGCCGTGACCCTCCAGGAGTTCTGGCGACGCTGGCACATGACGCTCTCGCGCTGGCTGCGCGACTACCTGTACATCCCCCTAGGCGGCAACCAGCGGGGTCGACGGTGGGCCTACGTCAACCTCTTCCTCACCATGCTCATCGGTGGGCTGTGGCACGGAGCCGCGTGGACCTTCGTCGTCTGGGGCGCCCTCCACGGCGGCTACCTCGCGGCCGAGCGCTGGTGGACGAGCCGGCCCCGCCCCGAGCCGGCCGGGCCTGCCCCCGGCGCCGGAGATCCGGGCGACGTGCCTGGCACCGGCGAAGGAACCGGAGCGGAGGTGGACGGTGGCGACCCGGCGCTGGTCGCGGCATCCACCGATGGTGGCCTCACCGTCCGGCGACCCGGGCCCGAACCGGCCCTCACCTCGTCCACCGGGCCCTCGACGCCGGTGCCCGCATGGGCGGCCTCGGCCCGAGCCGCGCTGGAGCACGCAGCCGACGAGCAGTCGACCGAGGCTCAGCCGACCGACGAAGAGGTCGCTGCCCCTGCGGGCTTCCGCGCCTCGTTGGAGCGCCTCGTCGCAGCCCTGCCGCCGATCCCCGCTGCGGCACGACCCTGGCTCGGCCGGCTGCTCACGTTCCACGTGGTCTGCCTCGGTTGGGTCTTCTTCCGGGCACCGACCCTCTCGGAGGCGTTCGACGTCCTCGGGCGGCTGTTCGCCTTCGGCACCGGTTCGGGAGTGAACCTCGTGGTGGTGGCCACCATCGCCACGTTCATCGCCACCCAGTTCGTCCCGATGGACTCGGTGGGTCGGGTGCAGGCCCGGTTCTCCAGGTTGCAGCCCTGGCAGCAGGGCGTCGCCCTCGCCCTGTTCCTCATGTTCACCAGCGCGCTCAGCCCCACCGGGGTGGCGCCCTTCATCTACTTCGCGTTCTGATGTAGGGGCACCGATGACCGACGAGCACAAGTACTGGCCCGAACCCGAGCCCCGCCGGCGCGCCCCCGCCGGCCAGGCCCTGGTCACGATCCTCGTGGCCTTCCTCCTCGCCGCGCTGCTGAACGCGGATCGCCTGGACTACACGGCCCGCACCCAGCCCTTCGGCTGGCAGCGCACCTGGGCCATGAAGGTGACGGGGCTGCTGCAGTCGACCAGCCACGCCCTCTTCCTCGACCGTCCCCGCCACCTCCTGGCCGACAAGGCCGGCAACCTCGACCCGCCGCCACCCGAGTCGACGGGCGACGTCGAGATCGTCCGGCCGGGTTCGAGCCCCGGCTCGGGTTCGGGCGCCGACGGAGGGGGCGTCACCACCACCACCCGACCGCCGGAGTTCCGCCTCCCCTCCGACGACGAACCCGTTCGCATCCTCGTGGCCGGCGACTCCCTCATGGGCTTCATCGGTCCCGCCCTCGTCCAGGAGCTCGACGGGTACCCCATCGAGGTGATCGAGGACTGGAACGTGGGGACGGGGCTGGCCCGCCCCGACGTCCTCAACTGGCCGGCCCAACTCGGTGCCGACATGGCCCAACACGATCCCGAGGTGGTGATCCTGGGGTTCGGGGGCAACGACATGCAGCACATGGCGAGCGACGACGGACTGGTCGAGGCCGGCACCGAGGAGTGGAAGCTGGAGTACCAGCGCCGGGTGGTGCAGGTGCTGGAAGCGGTGGAGGCCCCGAACCGGACCGTGTACTGGATCGGACTCCCCATCACCACCCGCAGCGACATCGAGCGCATCGCGCCGGTGCAGGCCGAGGCCGTGAAGGCCGAGATCTCGGTGCGGCCCTGGGCCCACTTCGTCGACACCCGCCCGCTGCTCTCGCCCGGCGGCGAGTACGTCACCTACCTCCCCGACGAGGACGGCAACGACGTGAAGGTCCGCGAGGGCGACGGCGTCCACCCCAACCTGGCCGGAGCGCGGCGCATGATCTCCACCACCGCCGAGGCGCTAATCACCGAGCGCAAGCTCGCCCAGGCCGTGGCCGCCGCGACCACCACGACCACCACGACCACCACCACCGTCGCCGAACCAGGCACCCCGCCGACCACAGCCGGATCGTCACCCCCAGCCCCCGGCGACTGAAGGTTCGTCATTCCTCGGCGCACGCCGCGGGGTCGTAAGACTCGCCCAGGCACTCGGTCGGCGCAGCGCTACCAGGGGGCGAGCAACCGAGCTGGGCGGAGAGGCCGTCGACCACGGCCAACAGGATCGACGGTCCGGTCCGGGCCTCGATCTGGTAGCGGGTTCCGTCGCAGTCGAATCTGAGCACCGCGCCGGTGTGAGGCAGCTTCCCGATCCAGACCACTCCTCCGGCGTCGGTTCCGACAGTGGTGGGTGCGGTCAGCCCTCGACGCGGGTCCTCCGGCTGTGCCGCGGTGATCGGGGCCCAACTCAGCAGAGAAACGGCGCTGTGCGGCAGATCGATGGCGATGCCCATGGCCCCCGGAGTCCCCAGCGGCCCCGGACCGTCGCCAATCGCCACGCCGCGAACCTCGGAAGCGAGCCCGGCCTGGATGGCGGCGCGGATGACGGCCCTGTGCTCGCTGTGATCCGGCTCGATGGGCCCCTCGCTCGAGCCGGCCACCCGATCTCGGATGAAGCGGTAGTAGCCGTCGTCGTAGCCGTAGGTCGGTTGGCCGGGAAGGAACAGCCAGAAGTCGTCCCCAACGGATTCCCAGTCGATCGCCACGATGTACGTCTTGGGGAACAGCGGTTGAACGCACCCGCCGGGGGGTTCGACGAAGATGGGCTCGATGACGAGGTCAGCTGAGCCCTCGACCGGTCGTTCACGCCGGTCGAAGCGGGTCAGCTCGGGCGGGCAGGCATCGTCGGGGATGGTGATGCTCAGGACGAACCGGTTCCCGAAGTCGACCTCGGGCACCGGCGGCGGTCGACCGGCATCGGCCCACAGCGCGGCCAGGTGTTCGTCAGCCTGGAACGATGTGACCCCCGCCGAGTGGACCGACCCCATGCCGTTCATCAGCGCCCGCCCCATGGCCAGCACCTCGAACCGCACCGGTCCGGCGTCGGGACCCGACGCATCCGGCGGCGCCACAGTGGGCGCGTCGTCGGGTGAGGTTGTGACCGGATCGCCAGCCCGAACCAACTCGCCCTCGTTTCGGGTGCGGTCGACCATGAACAGGGAGGCACAGATCAACACGACGGCAGCGGCCGCACCCATTGCCCATCGACCCCTGCGCGACGGCTCGCTGACCCCGAACCAGGCCGTGGGTGCAGCGCGTTCTCCCGACCGACCGGCCACGATTTCGGCGACGGTGACCGCTGGTTCAGCTCCCCGCATGACCTCGTCGCCCCACGACCTGAGCTGCTCGTCGACATCATCCATCGGTTCCACCTCCTGGTTCGCCAGAGTCCACGCCCAGCTCTCGCCGAAGGTGGTCCATCGCCCTGCTCACGTGGGTGCCGACGGTGGGCCTCCTGATGCCCATCGCATCGGCCACCTCCTGGTGCGTCCAACCGCATCCGTGAACGAGCACCACCGCGGTGCGCTGCTTCTCCGACAATCGCTCGAGAGCCGGCACCAGCCCCGGCTCGAACCGGTGCGCCTCGGTCGGTTCCACCGCCGCAAGCCCCGCCCGCCTGCGGCGGGTGCGGCTGGATCCGACGCGGTAGAGGTAGCCGACCGGGTTGGTCATCTCCTGCACGAAGTCCCAGTGTTCCCATGCCCATGCGAGCGCCTCGGCGGTGGCATCCCGCCCAGCGTCGATCCCGCGCAGCAACGTGAAGGCGCGCCGCAGCCGGGGTTCCGCGTCGACCACGAACGCTTCGAATCCCCCAGATCCCTCGATGCGTCCCTCCGCCATCACGACGTCCACGACCATAGAGAGGCACGAGGCGCCACTTTGCATGACACGCCGACCGGACGAGGCATGCGGTCGTTCGGGCTCAGCCGGTTGCCAGCTCGAGCCGGGCCCGGTTTCCGGGAGCCGACGCCAGGCGAGCGTCGGTGGTGAGCAGCGGGGCGTCGAGCCCTTCGGCGAGGGCCACGTAGACCGCGTCGTACGCCGTGAGGTTGCTGCGGAGCTGCCAGGCCCGGCGGACGAGCGCCTCGTGTTCGTAGAGCGCCACGTCGAGGTCGAGCAGGTCTTCGAGGGCCTGCTCTGCGCGCCGGGCCGAGACATCACCGCCGGCGGTGAGGCGCCGCAGCACCTGGGCCACCTCGACCAGGAGCAGCTCGGGGGCGTGGAGCGAACGACCGTCGACCCGCTGCATCACCGCCCGGCCGACTCGTGACATGAGCGCCAGCTCGATGGCGGCCGAGGCGTCGAGGACGATCAACGACCCAGGCGTTCGGCCCGAACGACGGCGGCCAGCCCACCCTCGACCTCGACGGGCTTGCGACGTTCGAGACGCTCGAACAGCTCGCGGCGCGTCGGCTTGTCGAGCGAGCGGCGCAGTTCGGCCAGCGCCAGCTCCGACAGCGACATCCCCTCCTCTGCGGCCCGGGCCTTCAACCGGCGATGGACGTCGTCGGGCACGTGGCGGATCTGGAGCGTCTTCATGCATCCAGCGTACTTGCATGCACAACGCATGCAGGCTGGGCGGGCGGCGTAGGTTCGGTCGAGGAGCGCTCCAGATCGGTCGACAAGGGTGGAGATTCGAAGAAAGCTCATGAATCGCTTGCGAACACCTGTTCGATTCCGCTAAGTTGCGGACATGAGTACGGCGGCAATGGAATCGGCGAACCAACACCTGCAAGAGGTCGAGCTGCTGCACGACGTCGCGTCGTCGGAGCTGGCCGACCTGTGCGGTCTCGCCAACGCCGCCCACGGACGGATGGTCGAGGTGGTGGCCGACGCGTTGGCGGAAGACGCATGGGACGGGGCCGGGATCCTGTCTCCCAAGCATTGGGTCACCTGGCAGACCGGCATGACCGACGTCATGGCGGCCGACGTGGTCAGGTTGGCCAAGCGTCGACACGAGCTCACAGCCACCGTCACCGCTCTCAGAGACGGTCGGATCTCGCTCGCCAGTGCTGGACTGATCGCCCGCTACGTTCCGACCGACTACGAGCTGGGAGTCCTCGACCTGGCGCTGATCCTCACCGTCCGCCAGCTCAGGCGGAGCGTGACGCGCTACCACTTCGACCTCGACCGTCCCGAACCTCCGCCTCCCCCACCAGCACCAGCAGATCCGTCAGGCGACTCGTCGGATTCCGGCACCGACGACGGTCCATCGCCCGACCCGGAGGGCGGATCTGACGACGACGGAGCCGACGACGGATCCGATGACACCGACGCCGGTGCCGGTGGGCCCGAACCTGATGGCATGCAGGGCGGAAGGCCGCTGACCGGCGGTCGGCCCATCGAAGAGCGTCGCGACCTGTCGTGCGGCACCGACGACCACGACACCTTCTGGCTCAACGCCCACCTGCCCGCCGACCAGGGCGAGGTCGTTCGGGCCGCTCTTCGAGCCCGTCGTGACGATCTCTACCGCGAGGCGTGCCAGGGCCTTCCGGAAGACGCTCCCCGGCCGACCGTGACGCTGGCCGATGCTCTCGTGTCGCTGGCGGAGGGAGCGCTGGCCGGCGGCGCTGCCGCCATGCCGGGGAACGACCGCTACCTCGTCCACGCCCACCTCACCGCGTCGCCCGGGGGCGGCAACGACCTCCAGCTCCACCTAGGTGCCACCCTTCCGCACCACCTCCGCCAGCTGTACACGTGCGACTGCCGCATCAGACCGGTGCTCGAGACCGATGGCGTGCCGGTGAACGTCGGCCGGTTGCAGCACATCGTCTCTCGTCGGGTGCGACGCCTGATCGAACACCGCGACGGTGGCTGCACGGTGCCGGGCTGTCCCCGCACCTCCGGGCTGGAGATCCACCACATCGTCCACTGGGAAGACGGCGGGCTCACCACCACCAGCAACCTCGTCACCCTCTGCCGCCAACACCACCGAGCGCACCACCTCGGCCTGCTCGGCATCACCGGCAACGCCGACCACCCGCACCACACGCCAGAGGGCGTCACCTTCACGAACCGCTGGGGCCACCGTCTGCAACCCGGAGCAGCTCCCCGACCTCCGGCCACCGGCCATTCGCTCGGCGAAGTCGCGGCGCGGGCCGGGCTCTCGCCCGATCCCTACCAACACGCTCTCGGTGAACGGCTCGACCACAGCGCCGTCACCTTCAACACCAACGAGGCGATGACCCGCAGCTACCGCAACCGGAGCAGCGGAGGGCGAGCCGGGTCCGGTGACCGCCAGCCACTCCTAGCATCGGGTCCATGAGCAGCTCCGCCGATCGCAGCCAGGCCTACCGAGACGATCGGAGCCACGTGTTCCACTCGTGGTCGGCGCAGGCCCACCTCGACCCGCTGGTGATCACCGGTGGCGAAGGCGCCTGGGTGTGGGACGAGGACGGCAACCGCTTCCTCGACTTCTCCAGCCAGCTCATCTACTCGAACCTGGGCCACCAGCACCCGAAGCTGGTGGCGGCGGTCCAGGAACAGGCCGGCGTCCTCACCACCATCGCCCCCACGGCGGCCAACCCGGCCCGGAGCGAGGCGGCCCGGCTGATCGCCGAGGTGGCGCCGGGCGACCTCGACATGGTCTTCTTCACCAACGGCGGGGCCGAGGCCACCGAGAACGCGGTGCGCATGGCCCGACTGCACACCGGCCGCCAGAAGGTGCTCGCCACCTACCGCAGCTACCACGGCGCCACCGCCGGTTCGATCACGCTCACGGGTGAGCCACGCCGCTGGACCAGCGAGCCGTCGGTGCCCGGGGTCGTCCACTTCTGGGGGCCGTACCCGTACCGCTCGGCGTTCGGGACCACCACCGAGGCCGAGGAGACCGAACGGGCGCTGGCCCACCTGGCCGACACGATCATGGCCGAGGGCGGTCACACCATCGCCGCCATCATCCTCGAGCCGGTGGTGGGAACCAACGGCGTGCTCGTGCCGCCGCCCGGGTACCTGGCCGGTGTGCGGGATCTGTGCGACCAGCACGGCATCGTGTTCATCGCCGACGAGGTCATGGTGGGCTTCGGGCGCTGCGGCGAGTGGTTCTCGGTCGACCGCTGGGACGTCACCCCCGACCTCATCTGCTTCGCCAAGGGCGTAAACAGCGGCTACGTACCGCTCGGCGGCGTCGTCATCTCCCGACGCATCGCCGACACGTTCGCCGACCGCCCCTACCCCGGAGGCCTCACCTACAGCGGCCACGTCCTGGGCTGCGCCTCGGCGGTGGCGAGCATCGGCATCTTCAAGGAGGAGGGGATCGTCGAGCGGGTGCGCACCGTCGGCGACGGGGTCCTGGGCCCGGCTCTGCAGGATCTGGCGCAGCGCCACCCGTCGGTGGGCGACGTGCGGGGCCTCGGCTTCTTCTGGGCCATCGAGCTCGTGCGGGACCGCGAGACCCGCGAGGCTCTGGTTCCCTTCAACGCCAGCGGCGCCGACGCCGCCCCGGTGGCCGAGGTCGTGGCGGCGTGCCGCAAGCAGGGCCTGCTCGTGTTCTCCCACTTCAACCGGATCCACGTCGCGCCACCGCTGATCACCAGCGAGGAAGACCTCCGCCACGGCGTGGAGATCCTCGACGACGCCCTGTCGCTGGCCGACGCCCACTGCGCCTGACCGCACAGCAGCTCACCTCAACAGCTCAGCGCCGACCTGCGGTCCAGTTCTCGTAGAGCGCGGCGTAGCGGCCTCCCAGGGCCACCAGCTCTTCGTGGGTACCCAGCTCGGCCAGGCGCCCATCGGCAACCACGCCCACGCGGTCGGCGCGCTCGGCGGTGGAGAGCCGGTGGGCGATGACCACCACCGTGCGCCCCTCGACCAGCTTCTCCAGCGCGTCCTCCACCAGGACCTCGGTTCCCGGGTCGAGCGACGACGTGGCCTCGTCGAGCACCAGCACCGCCGGGTCGGCCAGCGCAGCGCGGGCCAGCGACACCAGCTGTCGCTCGCCCGCAGAGAGGCGGGAGCCACGCTCGCGCACCTGGGTGTCCAACCCCTCGCTGAGGGATCTGAAGCGACCCAACAGGCCGAGCGACTCCAGCGCGGCGTCGACCTCGGCGTCGGTGGCCTCGGGCCGGCCGATGCGGACGTTGTCGCGGATGGTCCCGGCGAACAGGTAGCCCTCCTGCGGCACCACCGTGATCCGCCGTCGCAGCTCAGCCGACGAGGCATCGCGCAGATCGACGCCGCCGAACGACACCGAGCCGGCGGTGGGGTCGTACTGGCGGGCCATCAGCTTGGCCAGGGTCGACTTGCCGGCCCCGGTCGGACCCACCAAGGCCAGCCGCTCACCGGGAGCGAGCCTGAGGTCGACGTCGACCAGCACCGGTACCGATCCGTCGTAGGAGAAGCCCACGTCGTCGACCACCAGTTCGCCCGAGCGCGGAAGGTCGACCGGGTGCTCCGGCTCCTCCAGGTCGGGCTCGGTGTCCAGCAGCCCGAACAGCTTGTGCAGGGCTGCGCCCGACGACTGCACGGTGTTGAACAGCTGCGACAGCTGCTGGATGGGCTCGAACAGGTTCGACAGCGTCAACACGAAGAAGGCGAGGGTGCCGACGGTGAGGGAGCCGTTGAGGACCATCCCGCCTCCGATGCCGACGACCAGCGCCGTGGTGAGCAGCGACGCACCCTCGATCACCGGCAGGTACCAGGCCTGCACGAAGACCGACCGCATGTGCGACCGGTAGAGCCGGTCGTTGTGCTCGCGGAACCGGGCGACCTGGTGCTCGCTGCGCCCGTAGGCCTGGACGACGCGAACGCCGCTCACGCCCTCCTGGAGGGATGAGAGGGTGCGCCCGATGTCGTCGCGCACGTCGAGGTAGGCCACGTTGGAATCCCGCTGGAACTTCCGCGAAGCCCAGACAACCGCCGGCACCGGGACCAGGCACACGAGCAGCAGGACCGGTGAGACCACGGCCAGCAGCACGAGCGACCCGACTATCAGCAACATGCTGGCCATCAACTGGAGCAGGCCCATCTGGACCAGTTCCTGGAGCGAGTCGACGTCGGACGTCATCCGCGAGACGATCACCCCCGCCTTCTCACGGTCGTAGAAGGGCATCGAGAGGCGGAGCAGGTGGTCGAAGACACGCCGGCGCAGGTCTCGCAGGAAGCCCTCGCCCACCAGGCTCACCGCCAGCACCTGGGAACGACTGGCGAGGTACCCGATGGCCGACACCACCACGTAGGCGACCACCGCCCAGTTCAACAGGTCGGTCCGTCCCTCGGCGATGCCGCTGTCGATCCCGTAGCGGACCAGGAGGGGCCCGGCGAGGATCGCACCGGTCGACAGCACCACGCAGCCCAGGGCGATCCACATCTGCCGGCGATAGGGCCGGAGCATCGGGGCAGCGCGGCGCAGGACGTGCGCCGCGTTGCGACGATCCAGCCGGGAGTCGGCGTCGACCGCGTTGGCCGGCATCATCGGAGCGCCCCCTCGATCCCCTCGACGTCGTCGATCCCGTCCCCGGCGCCCCCATACCCGGCGACCCCATCCACGTCCTCGTCGACCCCGCCCACGTTGCGGTCGCCGTCGACTCCGCCCCGATCTGCGTCTCCGTCCTCTTCGGCCCGCGCCCAGGCGGCCAGCACGGAGCGGTAGCGCGGCTCGGTGGCGAGGAGGTCCTCGTGCGTCCCGTCGGCCACCACCTTCCCATCGCCCACCAGCACCACCCGCTCGGCCAGCGCGATGGTGGCGGGGCGGTGAGCGATCACGACCGTGGTCCGGCCGCCCATGACGCCCGACAGCGCCTCGCGGATCTCGTGCTCCTTGCTGGGGTCGACGGCCGACGTGGCGTCGTCGAGCACCAGCACCCGCGGATCGGCCAGGATCGCCCGGGCGATGGCGATCCTCTGCCGCTGGCCGCCCGAGAGCGAGTAGCCGCGCTCGCCGATGAGCGTGTCGTACCCGGCCGGCAGCGCCTCGATGAAGTCGTGGGCCCCCGCCGACCGGGCCGCGCCCACGATCACGTCGTGAGGGGCGTGGGGATCGGCGAACGCGATGTTGGCCGCGATGGTGTCGGAGAAGAGGAACGTGTCCTCGAACACCATGCCGACCGCGTGGCGCAGTTCGGCCAGCTCGAGGTGGCGGATGTCGTGGCCGTCGAGGCTGAGCGCTCCGCCGTCGACGTCGTAGAGGCGCGAGAGCAACCGGGCGATGGTGGACTTGCCCGACGCGGTCTCGCCGACGATCGCCACCGACTGGCCGGCGGGGATCACCAGGTCTAGGTGGTCGAGCACGAGCGGGCCGTTGGACCGGTAGGCGAAGGTGACGTCGTCGAAGCGCACCTCGCCGCCGGATTCGGGGAGCCGCTCGGGAACGTCGGGGTCGACGATCAACGGAGTCGTGTCGAGCACCTCGTGGACGCGCTGGGCCGACGCCGCGGCCCGTTGGGCCATGGCCACCACCCAACCGAGCATCCGCAGGGGCCACACGAGCAGCACGACGTAGGCGTTGAACGCCACCAGCGAACCCAGCGCCAGGTCGCCGTTCACCACCTGGTGGCCTCCGTAGCCGAGGACGGCGATGAGCCCGAGGCTGGGCAGCACCTCCAGCGCCGGTTGGTAGGTGGCCCGGACCTGGGCCGACGCCATCGACTCGCGATAGATGTCGTCGGCCTCGACGGCCAGGCGCGTCGACCGGTCGGCCTCGGCCCCGAACCCCTTCACGGCCCGGATGCCCGACACGGTCTCCTCGACCACGGTGGCCAGCTCGGCCGACTCCTCCTGCACCGCCATCAGCGGACGGTGCAGGTTCGTGGAGAAGCGCTTGGTGAGCACGTTCATGGCTGGCAACGACCCCAGCGCCAGCACGGTGAGCAGGGGGTCGATCGAGACCAGCAGGACCACCACCGCTGCGACCGTCGCCAGGTTGGAGATGGTGAGCGGCACCAGCACCACCACGTTCTGGATCTGCTGGAGGTCGGTGTTGGCCCGGCTCATCAGCTGGCCGGTCTGGTTGCGATCGTGGAAGCCGACGTGGAGCCGCTGGAGGTGGGTGAACAACTCGAGCCGGAGGTCGGCCTCGATCCACCGCGCCTCCCGGAAGGCCAGGTACCGGCGAAGACCGGTGAACACCGCTGCCACCAGCCCGACGCCCGCGATCATCCACGCGTAGCGGACCACCGCGCTCCGGTCGGCCACCGCCACACCGTCGTCGATGGCCTCGCCGACCAGCCTCGGCACGGCCACCTTCGCCGCGGTCCAGACGAGCCCGGCGACCACGCCCAGGGCCACTCCGCCGCGGCGAACCCAGAGGCGCCGGCCGATCAGTCGCCAGCCGTCGCGCGGCGAGGAGGGCAGGTCAGGGGCATCGATGAGGTGAGGGTAACCCTGCGTCGGCTGAAGGCCCGAAGCAGTTGCGCGACAGCGCTCGAGTCGTGGCCCCGCTGCGCTTCTGCGGCCCGGGGAACGAGCCGGCGCCCCCGGTACCATCGCCTCATGGTCCGCCAGATGGTCCACCAGATCGTCCGCCGGGAGGTCGGCCGGGACGTCCGCCAGCCGGTCGTCGTGGGAGCGGTCGCGGCTGCGGGAGTGGCGGTCCTGGCCCTGGTCGACGCCGACCGGAACGAGGTCCCGCTGTGCCCGCTCAAGGCGATCACCGGACTCGACTGTCCGCTGTGCGGCGGGTTGCGCGCGGTGTCGGCCCTGACCCGGATGAACGTGGCCGAGGCCATGGACCACAACGCGCTCTTCACGCTGTCGGTGCCCTTGCTGGTGGCGGCCTGGCTCGCGTGGTTGTGGGCCAGCATCCGCCCCGAGCCACGGTGGCAACCTCCCACCTGGGCGGTACCGGCGCTGTTGACGGTGCTCGTCGCCTTCGCCGTGGCCCGCAACCTGCCCTACTACCCCTGGCTGGCCAGCGAGGCCTGAGTCGCGGGAGAACGCCTGGTCGGGGAGGCGGGCAGGAGGAGGGCACGGGCTGCGACGAGCGGCGTGCGGGTCGTCGAGGATGTGTGCGCACGCAACCTCTAGGCCGTTTGGCCCAGAAAAAGACGAATGACCACTCGCATTGTCACGTTCCGTGCGGTACAAACTGTGGCAGCAGTCACGCGCGGGGGGAACTCGACAGACCCACAAAGGGGAGTCCGTGCGACTTGAACAGTTGGTTCTATACGGTCCCGGCGACGACGACCGGTTGAAGTTCGGGCCCCGGGTCACCGTGTTCGCGGGGCTCAAGGCCGTCGATCGGATGGAGCTCATCGAGACCATCGTCGACGCGCTCACCGGACGGCTCTCCAACGCGTCGGTCGTGTACACCGACGCCAACGGGCGGCGCGTTTTCGCCGACCGCACGGGCGCCACCTTCGCCGACGACGGCATCGCCGCGCCCGGTCCGTCCGAGCTCCTCGGCAAGGACCCCTCCACCGTCGCAGGACTCCTCACGCTGCTCGCCTCCGACCTCGGACTCGGCCAGAGCCAGTCCCCCGAGGAGCTCAACGACCAGATCGCCGCGGCCCGATCCGCGCTCGAGAAGTACCACAACGAGCACGTCCAACTGGTGGAGCAGACCGACCAGGTCGGGCAGTGGCGCCAAGAGGTCGTCGAGATCGATCGTCGCCTCGCAACGGCAGACGACGACCGGGCGCGCTGGACCTGGCTCGAACACCGTCGCCAGCTAGACGAGATGCGCACCGAGCTCGCCATGCTCGACAGCGGTGACGGCTCCACCGACAAGGCGATCCTCGGATCCGTCGACTCCCTTCGCACCGCGGGTTCGGCCTGGGCCGATCTCGCCGCCGCGGCGTCGGAGATGCGCCAGGAGCTCGGTCCGCTCCCGCAGGTCTCGGCCGACAACATCGCCCGCGTCGCCGCCACGCCCGACTCGCCGCCGGCCACCTTCCTCACCCGCATGGAGGCCTGGCGGGCCGCCAACGAGGCCCGTGTCGAGGCCGAGAGCGAGCTGGCGAGGGTGTCCAGCGCGCCACCCGCGGCCGCCGACCCGGTGGTCCAGGCGTTCGCCGAGATGGACCAGCAGCGACTGTGGACCGCTCACCGCCGGCTCACCAAGGCGGCCGAGGTCTACAACGCGGTCACCGCCGCCGACGAAGACCTTCCCGACGAGAACACCGAGGCCGAGCTCGCCGTCGAGCACGCCCACCTCGAGGTGGTCCGGGCCCAGCGCGTGGTCGACGAGCGAGTCCGACCGGGGATGGTCGGCGCGCTGGCGCTGGTGGCGGGTGCGGTGCTCGCACTGGTCGCCATCCACCCCGTCCTCGCCGTCGTGATGCTGGCCGGGTCAGGGGCGCTGTGGCGCTGGCTCGTCATGCTGCCCAAGGCGGCGCTCGCCGAGGCCGAGCAGGCCGAGGAGCACGCGCTGACCCACACCGACGCCGGATCCTGGCTCGGCATCCACCTCCGCCGCCTCGACGAGATCACCGACTCCGCCGACCGCAAGCGGTTCGAGAACGCCGCCAACAACTGGGTGGTGGCCCAGGTGGAGTGGGAGGAGGTCGCCGGAGATCACACCGTCGACCAGCTCGACGCCGTGGCCGACGAGGTGAAGGCCCGGGCCGAATCGGTCAACCCCAAGGCCATCGCCAAGCGACGCGACCTGGCCCGCCAGCTGCGCGACACCACCGCGGCGGCCGAGCGGTCGGCCCGCGCCGCGCTCGCCGGCGGTCTGGAGCCCTTCGGCTTCCCCGACGGAGCACTGGGCAGCGACGTGGCCCCCGAGGCCCTCCTCGCCTCGATCGAGCGTCGCATCGAGGCCGGCCGGATCGCCCGACGGGCCATCAAGCTGAACGTCCTGCTCCAGCGGGAGCGGGCCGCGGCCCAGCAGCTCGAGAGCATCCTCGCCCGCCTCGGGTTCACCGACGGAGACCTGGAGAGCAGGCTCGAGCGAGCCATCCAGGCGGTGTCGGTGGCCCGCCAGCGCCAGGCCGTGGCCACCGGGGCACGCGATCGGACCGATCTCGAGGCCGAGATCGCCCGGTTGAACGTGATCGTCGAACGCACCCGTCGTGCCGGCTGGACCAACGAGTCCGACATGGCAGGACCGCCCGCCGACCCCGACCTGCTGGAGGCTCGCCGCCGTGAGCTGGCGGAGCTGATCGGTGCCGCCGGATCACCCGACGTGGTCGGCGCCGAACACCGCTACAAGGTCGGCCTCGCCCGAGTGCGAGACCTGGAGGCCCGGGTCCAGGAGCTCACCAAGGGGCCGCAGAGCCTGGAGGAGCGGGTCGCCCGCCGGCTGAGCCGCACCACCGTGCTCAACGGCGTGGAGGAATCGGTCCCGGTGCTCATCGACGACGCGTTCGAGCCGCTGCCCTTCGACGAGAAGGTGAAGCTGCTCGACCGTCTCCTCGGCCACTCTGCCCAGACCCAGGTGATCATGCTGAGCGACGACGAGGTCGTCACCCGCTGGGCCCGCAGCCGGGTCGGTTCCGAACCCGTGGTCCTGATGGAGCTGGACTCACCCGCAGCTCCGGTGGAAGCGGCTCTCAGCTCCCACTGAGCGATCTGGTCACCGGTACCGGGTCTCCGTTCGGTACCGGTACCCAGTACCAGTACCGGACTCAGTCGATGCGGCGCAGCTCCTTGGCGTAGCGCTCGGTCCGCTGCACGTAGGACTCCATGGCGAGGCTGATGGTGTCGGGATCGACTGCGTCGGGTCGGATCTTCGCCGGCACGCCGAGCGCCATCGCCCGCGGTGGCACCACGGTGTCGCCGCTCACCACCGCTCCGGCGCCGACGAGGGCGCCGGAGCCGACCACCGCCCGGTGGAGCACGATCGAGCCCGAACCCACCAGCGCGCCGTCCTCGACCGTGCAGCCCTCCAGGTGGGCCAGGTGACCGACCACGCACTCGTCGCCCACGGTGGTGGGCCAGAACGGCGTGGTGTGGATGATGGCACCGTCCTGTATCGACGTGCGGGCTCCGACCACGATGTCGCCGTCGTCGCCCCGGAGCACCGCCCCCGGCCACACCGACGACTGGGCGCCGATGGTGACGCGTCCGATGATCACCGCCTCGGGGTGGACGTAGGCGCTCGGGTCGATCTCGGGGACGTGGTCTCCCAGTGCGTATACCGGCATGGGGAGGAACGGTACCGCCGCCGGAGCGCTCCACCGACCGCCGCGGGTGCAACGCGAGCCAGCCACCGGGAAACCGGGCAGGGCGGGTCCTAACCTGCGGTGGTGCCTCAGCCCCCTGCCAGCCCGCCCCGCCCCGCCACCCGGCCGACGGTCCGACGCCACCACGGGATCGAGGTCACCGACCCCTACGCGTGGTTGATCGATCCAGCCGACCCGGAGGTGCTGCCCCACCTGGAGGCCGAGAACGCCTGGACGGCTCATGCCACCGCGCACCAGGAATCGCTCCGAGCGACCATCTTCGACGAGATCCGCAAGCGGACCCGGGA
Organism: Acidimicrobiales bacterium; assembly: GCA_012513855.1. Taxonomy (GTDB): domain Bacteria; phylum Actinomycetota; class Acidimicrobiia; order Acidimicrobiales; family Iamiaceae; genus Aquihabitans. The sequence goes on along the minus strand of JAAZBK010000089.1, from coordinate 10,143 downwards.
GAACGACCTGTCGGTTCCGGCACGCGATGGTGCCTGGTGGTACCTGGTCCGCACCGAGGAAGGCCGGTCCTACCCGATCCAGTGCCGCCGCCCCGACGACGGCACTGGCACGACCTGGATCGACGACGAGTCGCTGGAGCAGGTCATCCTCGACGTCAACCAGTTCGCCGCCGAGGGCGAGTACCTCTCGCTCGGCATCGTCGACGTGAGCCCCGACGGCAACTGGCTCGCCTATGCCGTCGACCGCGCCGGCGACGAGCGACACGACCTCCGCTTCAGAGACCTCCGGCCGCTCAGCCGGGGCGAGGAGGCGATCGAGTCGCCCGAGACGGTGACCGGGGTCGCCTACGGCTTCGCGTGGGCGGCCGACTCCCAGACCTGCTGGTACACGCTCCAGGACGACGCTTCGCGCCCCGACCGGGTGATGCGCCACCGCGTCGGCAGCGATCCGGCTGCCGACGTCGAGGTGTTCCGGGAGGACGACGAGCGGTTCCACCTCGGCGTGGGATCGTCGCGCTCGGGCGACATCGCGGTCATCAGCGCAGGCAGCGCGGTCACGAGCGAATGCTGGATCCTCGACTGCCACGAGCCGGAGAGGCCACCGGCGGTGGTGGCCGAGCGGGAGCACGGAACCGAGTACTCGGTGGCGCACCACCCCGCCGGGCTGTTCGTCACGTCGAACCACGGCGGTGCGGTCGACTTCGCCCTGTGGCGTGCTCCGCTCGACGGCACGCGCACCGCCGATCGCAGCTCCTGGGAGGTGGTGGTCCCCCACTCCCCCGGGACCCGGATCGACGGGGTCGAGGCCTTCGCCGATCACCTGGTGGTGCACGGCCGCACCGACGCCGCCACCGCCCTCTGGCTCCTCGACCCGGTATCGGGTGACCTCGACCGCATCGAGGGCGACGACGAGGTCGGAACGTTCAGCGGCTCGGCCAACCCCGAGTTCGCCACCACCCGCTACCGCTTCAGCTACCAGTCGCTCACCACCCCGGCCTCGCTGTACGAGCTCGACGTGGCCACAGGCCACCGCACGCTCCTCAAGCAGCAACCCGTCCTCGACGGCTTCGATCCGGCCCAGTACTCCTCGGAGCGGCGGTGGGCCGAGGCCGGCGACGGGACCCGGGTCCCGATCTCGCTGGTCTGGCGCAACGACCGCTTCGACGGATCGCGGCCGGCACCGTGCCTGCTCTACGGCTACGGCGCCTACGAGGCGAGCATGGATCCCTGGTTCTCCATCGCCCGGCTCTCCCTGCTCGACCGTGGCATCGTGTTCGCCATCGCGCACGTCCGCGGTGGCGGCGAGCTGGGGCGGCACTGGTACGAGGACGGCAAGTTCGGCGCCAAGTCCAACTCCTTCACCGACTTCGTCGCCTGTGCCAGGCACCTGGTCGACACCGGGGTCACCACACCAGACCAGCTCGCCGCCCGCGGCGGCAGCGCCGGTGGGCTCCTGATGGGGGCCGTGGCGAACCTGGCGCCCGAGCTGTTCCGGGTGGTGGTCGCCGAGGTGCCCTTCGTCGATCCGCTCAACACCATCCTCGACCCCACCCTCCCGCTGACCGTCATCGAATGGGAGGAGTGGGGCGACCCGCTGCACGATCCCGAGGCCTACGCCTGGCTGGCCTCCTACAGCCCCTACGAGAACCTCCGCCCGTCGGCCGACGCCACCTACCCGGCCATCCTGGCCACCGCCGGGCTGAACGATCCCCGCGTCGGCTTCCACGAGCCCACCAAGTGGGTGGCGGCGCTCCGCGACAACGGCCACGGCACCAGCGCCGACCGGCCCGTGCTGTTGAAGGTGGAGCTGGGCGCCGGCCACGGTGGCCCCACCGGGCGCTACGACGCCTGGCGCGACGAAGCCTGGGTCCTGGCCTTCGTGGCCGACCAGGTGGGCGCGACCGATCAGGACAGGTTGGCGTAGCCCCCGCGGAAGAACACCAGCGGGCCGTGCTCCGCGGTCACCGCCAGCTCGTGGACCGCGGCCACCGCGATGTCGTGATCGCCCGCCGGGTGGACGACGTCGAGCGTGCAGTCGATCCACGCGAGCGCGCCGGCGATGCGGGGCTGGCCGAGCGGCGAGCGGTCCCACGGAACCGACGCGAACTTGTCGGGGTCCTTGGATGCGAACACGCGGGAGACGGCTTCCTGGTCCTCGCCGAGCACGTTCACGCAGAACCGGCCCGCTTCCCTCAGCTTCGGCCAGGTCGACGACTGCTTCCCGGCGCAGAAGCCCACCAGCGGAGGATCGAGCGAGATCGAGAAGAAGGACCCGATGGCGAGCCCGACCGGCGCTCCGTCGGCGTCGTAGCCGGCCACCACGCTCACCCCGGTGGGGAAGTGACCGAGCACCTGACGAAATCGTGCGCTGTCGAAGGCCGGCTCGGTCATGTTCTCTCCCAGAGGTGACGGACCGTCAGACTAGGACAGATGCCAGCGAGACCGTGACGCCCTCGGCCGCGGCGAAGACCTCTGGCCCACCTGCTGAGACGGCATCGCGGGCCTCGACCACGAGGCGGTCGACGATGTCGTCGGTGTGGCTCGGGTCGTGGTGGAAGAGGGCCAACCGTCGGGCGCCCGCGGCCTCGGCCACCCGCACCGCGTAGTCGATGGTGCAGTGACCCCAGTCGGCCTTGAGCGCGTACTCGGCCCGCTCGTACTGGGCGTCGTGGATCACGAGGTCGGCGTCGCGACATAGCTCGACCACCCCCGGCGCCACCGACGTGGGATCGGCCGGCTGCTGGTGGTCGCTGATGTAGGCGATGGCCACACCGTCGACCTCGACCCGGTAGCCGTTGGTCAGACCGGTGTGGGGGACGTCGCGCGCCACGATCCGGGCCCGGCCCCACGTGATCTCGTCGTGGTCGAGGTCGTGGAACGAGATGTCGCCACGGAGGTCGTCGGGTCCCACGGGGAAGAACGGTGGCTTCATGAAGGCGCGGAAGCTCTCGTCGAGAGAGCAGGTCTCGCTGCGACCGTGGACCTCGAGCGAGGCGCCCTCCTGGTGGATGGGCGTGAAGAACGGGAGACCCTGCACGTGATCCCAGTGCATGTGGGTGACCAGGGCGATGCCGCGGAAGGGCTCATCGGACCCTTCGAGCGACTCTCCGAAGAACCTCAGACCCGTGCCCAGGTCGAAGATGATCGGATCCATGTCGGGAGCTTCGACCGTGACGCAGGCGGTGTTCCCCCCGTAGCGCCGGTTCTGGTCGCAGGGGCACGGCGTCGAGCCCCGGACTCCCCAAAATGTCACGTTCACCATCTGGTGTGCTCCTGGTGCCCCTTGTGCTGTGAAAGGTAGCCAAATGTTCACCCTGCGTCGTCTGGTGTGACCCATTTCTCCGACAGATGCCCGATATCTACGAACCGGCTACGTTTCGCGCATGACCGCCACCACCGGCTCAGTCGAAGCGAACGGCCTCGAGTTCGGATTGCTCGAGGAGGGAACCGGGCCGCTGGCCCTGCTGCTCCACGGCTTCCCCGACAGCGCCCACACCTGGCGCCACCTCATGCCACGACTCGCCGGCGCCGGCTACCGGGCGGTCGCTCCGTTCCTGCGCGGCTACGCCCCCACCGACGTGCCCGCCGACGGCTTCTACCAACCCGGCGCCATCGCGTCCGACGCCAACGCGCTGCACGAGGCGCTGGGCGGCGACGACCGGGCCGTGCTGATCGGGCACGACTGGGGCGCTCTCGCCTCCTACTCGGCCGCGGGCCACCAGCCCGACCGGTGGCGCCGGGTGGTCGTGTCGGCTGTGCCACCTCCGGCCACGGTGGCCAAGGCGTTCTTCACCTACGACCAGCTGCAGCGCTCCTGGTACATGTTCTTCTTCCAATCCCCGTTCGCCGACATGGCCGTGCCCATGGACGACCTCGCGTTCATCGATCGGCTGTGGGCCGACTGGTCGCCCGGCTACGACGCCACCGACGACCTGGTCCTGCTGAAGCGGTCGATCGGTGATCCGGCCAACCTCACCGCGGCGATCGCCTACTACCGGGCCACCATCGGGTCCGGGCCCCGCAACCCCGACTACGACGCGGTGGAGGCGGCGGGCGCAGGTCCTCTGCCCATGCCCGCGCTCTACCTCCACGGGTCCACCGACGGCTGCATGGGGGTCGACCTCATCACCGACGACGAGATCGGAGCCTCGCTCTCCGCGCCCGGCTCACGGGTCGAGGTCGTCGACGGGGCGGGGCACTTCCTCCACCTGGAGAAGCCCGACGTCGTGAACGACCTGGTGATCGACTTCGTGACCGCCGATGACTGACAGGCCCACCTCCGGCGCACCTGAGCGAGGCTCCACCCCCGCACCGCGGCCCCTGGCGACGGGCCCCGGACCGATTCCGACGGGCTGAGCTCACATGCCGGGGGGAGACGACGACGATCCGATGATCCAGCTGGGCGCGAAAGTCTCATCACCGCGCCCTAGGGGCCGATTGACCGAGATGGCGCAGACGTCGCCCTGGGGGGAGGTCAAGGGTCGCCTGACCAAGGCGTCGGGCGCCAAGAGCGAACAGATCGAGCCCGACGCGCTCGAACGCCTCTTCCTGCAGCGCTACGCCGCGATCGTCCTCCTCGCCGGAGGGTCGGTGTTCCTGCCCCGCCACGCCCTCGCCGTCGGCGCCGCCATCTTGGTGATCGGGCTCTCGGTCAACCTGGTCGCGCACATGCTCACCCGCCGCAGCGGCGTGGTCCCCCAGTGGCTGTACGTGGCCGACATGTTCGCCTGCCTCGCGTTCCCCTTGATGTTCCCGGCCACGTTCCTTCCGTGCGCCTTCCTGCTGCTGGCGATCGTCTGCCTGGCCGCCACCCTTCGGGGAACCGCCGGGGCGGCGGTGATCGCCCTGGCGGGCACCGTCGGGCTCGGGGCCCTCGAGTTCGCCCGCGAGTACCCGCACGGTCCTCAGATCATCATCGGGTTCGGCGTCACCTCCCTGGTCATCGCCACCACGGTGGGACGGCTGTCTTCGGAGGAGGGCCTGCTCCGCCACCGGCTGGACCAGTTGATCAACAACCTCGATGCCGGGCTCTGGGTCCGCTCCGTCGACGAGGACCGGTTCACCTTCGTCAACCAACGAGCGATCTCGATGCTCGGCTGGGACGAGGAGCAGTGGTTGACACCGGGCTTTTGGGCCGAGCGGATCCACCCCGACGACCGCGAGGTCGCCACCGCGGCCATGGGCCGGGCCAAGGCGTTGGGCACCGAGGTCGACGTGACCTACCGGTTCCGCACCGAGGACGGCCGTTGGGTGCACCTCCAGGACAGGATCGCGGCCGACGTCGGCGGCAGCGGCCGGACCGTGTCGCTGCAGGGCATGAGCCTGGACGTGACCGAGAGGCTGCAGATCGAACAGCGGGTCAACCAGTACGCCGACATCGTCGATCGCATCGACCTCGCCCTGCTCGTGCTCCGACTCGAGGACGGCGACAGCCCGGAGCTGCGGATGGACGGAGCGAACGCGGCCGCCAGCCGGCTGATCCGGCGCGACCTGCTGCCCCTGATCGGCTCGACGCTGGAGGAGGCGTTCCCGGCGCTGGCCGGGTCCCGCCTGCCGAACCGCCTCGTGCAGGTGATCGAGCGCGGGGCACCCCTGCGGGTCGACGACCTCCTCGTGCGTCCGGCCAAGGGCGAACCGCGGGTGGTGACCCTGCGGGCCTTCCCGCTCACCGGTCGATCGGTCGGCGTCTCGCTGCAGGACGTCACCGACGCCGTGGCCGCGTCGGAGGCCCTCCGCCGCCAAGCCCTGTACGACAGCCTCACGGGGCTCCCCAACCGTCGCCTGCTCGACGAGGAGCTCCACCGCACCCTTAGCGCCGGCCCCATGCCCGGCGAGACCATCGCCCTGCTGGTGATGGACCTCGACCAGTTCAAGGAGGTCAACGACGCCCTCGGCCACCACGTCGGCGACAGCCTGCTTCGAAGCATCGGCGAACGCCTGACGGCGGAGCTCGACCACGCCCTCGTGGCCAGGCTGGGTGGCGACGAGTTCGCGGTGGTGCTGGCCGGCACAGCCGACGAGGACGACGCTCGCAGCGTGGCCGAGCGGATCCGCAAGACCCTGGCCGAGCCGTTCCTCATAGAAGACGTTCGCCTCCAGTCCAACGCCAGCATCGGCATCGCCCTGTACCCCGATCACGCCCGTGACGTGTCGACGCTCATCCAGCGCGCCGACGTGGCGATGTACCTGGCCAAGCGGACGGGCAGCGGCATCGCCGTCTACTCGGCAGAGAACGACCGCTCGAGCATCGAGAGGTTGACCCTCATCGGCGACCTTCCCGACGCCGCCGCCAACCGTCAGTTCCTGCTCCACTTCCAGCCGTGCATAGACCTCCGCACCGGCCTCCCGGTGCGCGTCGAGGCGCTGATCCGCTGGCAGCACCCCACGTTGGGCCTGCTCGGGCCCGAACAGTTCGTCGAGCTGGCCGAGCTGTCCGGCGCCATCCAGCCGCTCACGCGGTGGGTGATCGACGAGGGTCTGCGGGCCGCCGACACCTGGCGACGAGCCGGGCACGACCTCGGCCTGGCGCTCAACCTCTCCGTCCGCAACCTCTACGACCCCGAGCTGGTGAGCCACCTCGAATACGTCCTCGCCGAGCACGAGTTCCCCCCGTCGTCGCTGATCCTGGAGCTGACCGAGACCGAGCTGATGGACGACCCGTCGTTGGCCCGCGAGGTGTTCACCGCCATCGGCCAGCTCGGGATCAGCACCTCGATCGACGACTTCGGCACCGGCTACTCCTCGCTCACCTACCTGCGCGACCTCCCGTTGCAGGAGCTCAAGGTCGACCGGTCCTTCGTGGGCGGGATGCACCGCCGCAGCGACGAGTTCACCATCGTCCGCTCGATGATCGACCTGGGCCACAACCTCGGCCTCGAGGTGGTGGCGGAGGGCGTGGAACACGAGGACGACCTGCAGCTCCTCCGGCGCCTCGGCTGCGACTACGCGCAGGGCTTCCACTTCAGCCGACCCCTCCCGCTCGACGAGCTGCTCACCTGGCTCGCCGACTTCGAGGCGCCCGGATACCACGGTTGACCACAGCAGACCGCCGAGCGGGCTGGGAGCACACCAGGGGTCGTCGGTACGATCTGGCGCCATGACCGCTCCCGACCTCGCCGCCGCCGCAACCGTCATCGAAACCGCTTCGGGGGTGGTCGACGCCGCCACCCGCCGCCTGGCGGCTGCCGGGTCCATCGACGATCACCAGGTCCTCGCCTACGACCTGGCCCACGCCGCGGCCGCGGTGGCCACGGCCCAGGGCCTGCTCGAGTACGGCGCCAAGGGCGACCTCGAGGGCCGGATCACCTGCGCCTTCGTGGCCGACGCGGTGGGCGAGATCGCGGGCAAGGTCTTCGGTCGGGAAGCCGACTGGGGCATCGAGCCCGGCGCGCTCGACAGCACCCGCGAGTTCCTGGCCACGTACCGGGCACCGGAGTTCCTCGCAGCCATCGACGAGCCCGGCCCCCGTCACCTCGACGACGACTTCGAACTGGTGCAGGACACCTTCCGCCGCTTCGCCGACGAGAAGCTGAAGCCGATCGCGGAGCACATCCACCGCACCAACGGCGACATCCCCGAGGACATCATCTCCGACCTCGCCGAGATGGGAGCGTTCGGCCTGTCGATCCCCGCCGAGTACGGCGGCTACGGCGAAGGCGGCGAGGGCGAGTACATCGGCATGGTGGTGGCCACCGAGGAGCTGTCCCGCGGCTCGCTGTGCGCCGGCGGCTCGCTCATCACCCGCCCCGAGATCCTCGCCCGGGCGCTGATGGCCGGCGGCACCGAGGACCAGAAGCACGAGTGGCTGCCGAAGCTCGCCACCACCGAGGTCATGAACGCGGTGGCCGTCACCGAGCCCGACTTCGGGTCCGACGTCGCCGGCGTCACCGTCACCGCCACCCCCACCGATGGCGGCTGGCTGATCAACGGGGTGAAGACCTGGTGCACGCTCGGAGCGCGCGCCGACGTCCTGCTGCTGCTCGCCCGCACCGACCCCGACAAGTCGCTCGGGCACCGCGGCCTCTCCATGTTCATCGTGCCGAAGGAGCGGGGCGACAGCCACGGCTTCATGCTCACCCAGGCCGCCGAGGGCGGCGCCCCCGGTGGCGGCAAGATGGAGGGCCGCCCGATCGACACCATCGGCTACCGGGGCATGCACAGCTACGAGTTGGCGCTCGACGACTGGTTCGTGCCCGCCGAGAACCTCATCGGCCTCGACGGCGGCATGGGCAAGGGCTTCTACTACCAGATGGCGGGCTTCGAGAACGGACGGCTCCAGACCGCGGCCCGGGCCCTCGGCGTGATGCAGGCCGCCTACGAGGCCGCCCGCCAGTACGCCGACGACCGCAAGGTGTTCGGTCAGCCCATCGGCGAGTACCAGCTCACCAAGGCCAAGCTCGGCCGCATGGCGGTGATCATCCAGTCGGCGCGCCAGTTCTCCTACGTCGTGGCCCGGCTCATGGCCAACGGCGAGGGTTCGGCCGAGGCCTCGATGATCAAGGCCTACGTGTGCAAGGCCGCGGAGTGGGTCACCCGCGAGGCCATGCAGATCCACGGCGGCATGGGCTACGCCGAGGAGTACGACGTCAGCCGCTACTTCGTCGACGCCCGGGTGCTCAGCATCTTCGAGGGAGCCGACGAGACCCTGTGCCTCAAGGTCATCGCCCGCCGCCTGGTGGCCGAAGCGGGCGCCTGAGGTCCCACGCCGGCCGCTCGGCTCACCTCAGCTCAGCTCGGATCAGCTCAGCTCGGATCAGCTCAGGCGCCAGCGGTGGCTGGCGCCGTCGCGGAGGGTCTCGACGCGACGAGATGCCTCCGCGGCCCACTCGCGATCGCGGTGGCGCACCCCCACCGACCACGCGGTGGTCCACAGCTCGTAGACCTCCACGTAGGTCGTGAAGCCGCTCCAATGGCGCGGGTCGAAGCCGAACCCGCTCAGGAACTGCTCCAGGTCCGCCTCCGAGCCGCCGTAGCGGTTCACCGCCAGCATCGACGGCGCCGCGTCGTAGGACGCACCGGCGGCGCCGGTCAGCTCGAAGTCGGTCAGCACCGGTCCGGCCGGCCCGTCGATCACGTTGCCCCGGTGCAGGTCGCCGTGCACGACGGCACGTCCCAACGGATCGGTGGCCGACGCCTCGGAGAACGCTTCGGCCAGGTCGCGGGCTCGTCGTCGCACGAACGTGGCGTCGGGATCGTCGGCGTCGAGGTGGGCCACCACCTCGACCACCGCCCTCAGGGGATCGGCCAGCGGGACCAGGGCCGCCGCCACGCCGCTGCGCTCCCGCAGGGTACGAGCCAGCAGCCCGAGGTCGTAGGCATCGGAAGGCCGGCTGCGCTCGATCCAGCTCCACGCCGTGACCACGTTGCCCGACACGATCCACGGCTGGTCGGCCGGCTCCACCAGCGGGGTGACGGGGACCCCGAAGCCACCGAGGAGGGAGCAGAACTGGACCTCGCGTCGAGCCACCTCCCGGCTGGCCTCGCTGTTCGGTCGGACCCGGACCAGCACCGGACCCCGCCTGACCAGGAGCGCGGCGCCGTCGCGGATCACCTCGCTCACGAACGGGACCGTCGGCCTCGAGGCCACCGGCCTCACCGCCACCAGTCGATCCAGCACCAGTTCAGCGGCGTCTCGACGGGTATCCGGAGCTGACGCCATAGCCGAACGTCTAGCAGGCGACGGCACCGCGCATCGATCCCGGGGTCGCCCGGACCAACTGCGGCGCGCCGGGAATCAGTAGCCGGGCGGGAGGGCCTGCTGCTCGTCGAGCATGGAGGCCATGACCATCTTGATGAACTCGTCGGCCTCGTCGTTCATGCCTCCGGCGACCCCGCCGTAGATGGCACCAGAGGCAGCCGGCTCGTGTCCCTTCGTCTTGGCGTAGGCGACGGCTTCGGCGAGATCCTGGGCGAACGCCTCCACCACGCCGGCCTGGGTCTGGGGCCGGGTGACCGCCATGTGCAGGGCGTTGGGGTACTGCTGACCGTTGAAGCGCCATCCCTTGGGACGCATGTGATCGTTGACGTGGTACACGTCGAACTCGTCGCTGCGGAAGCTGAAGAGGAACGACGGCTCGCCCATGATGATCAGCTCGGGGTGCGATCGGATCGCTTCCTGCATGGCGAACGAGGTCTCGAATATGT
>JAAZBK010000088.1 GCA_012513855.1 Acidimicrobiales bacterium | reverse complement strand
TCAGGCGTGGGGTCAGGGTTGGCGGGAGAAGTGCATTACGCCGTCGTCGACGTCGCTCTTCTTCAGGACGCGGTAGTCGCGGAAGTAGCTCTGGTACACCCGCCACGGGAACTTGGAGCCGGCCTTCGGGAAGCGGTCGGCCGAGCGGTTGATGTAGCCGGCGTCGAGGCCGAGGAGCGGCGCCTCGGTCATGGTCGGGTCGTCGTTTACGGGCATGCACTTGGTGACGCCGGTGGAGCGCATGTGGGCCAAGAGGCGGGTGACGTAGTCGGCGGTGAGGTCGGCCTTGAGGGTCCAGGAGGCGTTGGTGTAGCCGACGGCGATCGCCAGGTTCGGCACGCCCTCCAGCATCATCCCCTTGTAGACGAGTCGCTCGGAGACGTCGACCTTCTCGTCGTCGACCACCAGGTCGATGCCCCCGAGGAAGAGCAGCTCCAGACCGGTGGCGCTGACGATGATGTCGGCTTCGAGCCGCTCACCCGATGCCAGCTCGATGCCGGTGGCGGTGAAGCGCTCGATCTGATCGGTGACGATGGACGCCGATCCGTCGGTGAGCGACTTGAACAGGTCGCCGTCGGGCACGGCGCACAGGCGCTGGTCCCACGGGTCGTAGCTGGGGGTGAAGTGGGTGTCGATGTCGTAGCCGGCCGGAAGCTCGCGTTCGAGTCCCTTGCGCAGCGCCTTCTTCACGAACTCGGGATTGCGCTTGCTGAGGAAGTAGCTGCCCTGGGTGCCCAAGGCGAGGATCCATCGCGTGATGGCACCGGCCCGCTCGTCGGGGAGGATCCTGCGCAGGCCCTTGGCGATGGGGCTGCGCTCGGGCACCGACACCACGTAGGTGGGCGATCGCTGGAGCATGGTGACGTGTCCGGCGTCGCGGGCCATTGCCGGTACCAGCGTGACGGCGGTGGCTCCGCTTCCGATGACGACGACCTTCTTTCCGGCGTAGTCGAGGTCTTCGGGCCAGTGCTGCGGGTAGACCAGTTCGCCCTGGAAGTCGGCCATGCCCGGGAACTCCGGTTGGTGGCCCCGGTCGTAGCGGTAGTAGCCGGTGCAGGAGTAGAGGAACCCGCAGGTGAGCTCGACGGTGTCGACGGTGCCCGTGTCGGGATCCGTGCGCTCGGCAGTGACCTGCCAGAGCGAATCCTCGCTGGACCACTCGGCGGTGACGATGCGGTGGTTGAACCGGATCTCCCGGTCGATGCCCGCCTCGGCTGCGGTGTCCTCGATGTACTGGAGGATCGACGGCCCGTCGGCGATGGTCTTCTTCCCGGGCCAGGGACGGAACGAGTACCCGAGCGTGTACATGTCGGAGTCGGACCGTATGCCGGGGTAGCGGAACAGATCCCAGGTGCCGCCGATGGCGCCGCGTGCCTCGAAGATGGCGAAGCTCGCCCAGGGGCAATGGGTCTTGACGTAGTGCCCGGCCCCGATCCCCGAGAGCCCGGCACCGACGATCAGGACGTCGAGATGTTCCACCTTGGTTCCCCTCTGTTCAGGTGAGGGGCAGTCTTCCAGAGGCGCCTCCCACCCGGCCCGCCGTGTGACCGATGACCTTGACCCGCGGGTCAATGTCACCGGTCGGTCAGAACGGCACCGCTTGGGCGAGCAAGCCGCTGCCCTGGGCTCGCCCCGAGAGGATCCGGCAGAACTCGACCGCGTCGACGCTCAGGTGCTCTCCCGAGCCGCCTCCGGCGACGTAGTGACCGCCGGCCGGGCCGGTGAGCTCGAGGGTGAACGGCTGGCCGTGGCGGCGCGCCCACTCCGCCACCACGTCGGCGATGATGCGCCCGTCGTGCTCCGTGGTGAGCACGTGAGCGGAACCCGTCGCTCGGACGATGTCCACTCGGTGCATCCACGGATCACGGGTGAGGATGGTGTCGAGCAGGAACCCCATCTTCCAGGTCTCCTCCTTCCCGCCGACGTCTGCCTTCATGGGGGCCAGGCGGAACCAACCCGGAGCCGTTGTCCGCCAGTGAGCGGTTCGGCCCGCGAGCGCGGCGGCCTCCGCCATCAGCTCGGCGGGCGCGAGGTGGGCGGCGTCGGCGACCTGGGTGGCCGTCATGCCGTCGACCAGTTCGACGCCGGCCCGCTTGGATTCCCTGGTCGCCGACCGAACCCGCCTCAGGACCGACCGGACGGAGGTGAAGTCGCCCATCATCGCCACGCTGTGGCCGGCTACGGCTCGGACGTCCCAGTCCGGACAGTCGGTCGGACTGCTCCATCCGCCGTCGTCGAGCGAGACGAGCAGGTCCACGAACCTGCCGTACTCCGTACTCGCAAGCTGCTCTACCTCGTGGCCGGAGATCGGCGTGATCGTCTCGACCGGGGTCGTCGTCATCATGGATCTCTCCTCACTCGAAGGGGATGGATGGTCTGCGGTCGCTCGGATCCGAACCGCTAGGTCGTTCGACGGCCCACGCCGGAACCTCTGGTCACGTGGGCGACGTACATGTCGATGGCGTCGTCGAGGAGTCGGGTCCACCGATCTCCACCCGGGTCGTTGGAGATCTGCTGGTCGATGAGGCCGGTTCCGATGGCGGTGAACAGGTCGAGATCTCTCGGATCGTCGATGCCCAGCGAGATCAGGCGAGCTCCGATGAGCTCCAGGCTCTGGACCGAGATGGCGAACGATTCCGGCGACGGCTCGAAGCCCGGGATGGTCCGTTGGAACAACAGTTGGTAGCGAACGGGGTCCTCGGTGCAGAAGCCCACGAAGTACCGGCCGATGGTCTCGATGTCGGTCCTCATGTCTCCGACGAACTCGAGGTCCTGCTGGCCATCGAGGAACCGCCGTGCACCCTCGGCGTACATGGCGTCGTAGATGGCGCTCTTGGAGTCGAAGTACGAGTACAGCGACTGCGGCCGCATGCCGACCTCCCCGGCGATCGCCCGAAGGGACAGGCCGGCCAGCCCCTCCTCGCCGGCCAGGTGCCAAGCCGATTCCAGGATCTCGTCGATCGCTGCCTGACGGCGTTCGGTCTTCCGATCCCTGATCGGTCTACCTGACATGGTTCGACGATGAACCTCGGCGACGCCACTGTCAACCGGTTCCGTCGCTTGGAGCGACGGCGCCGACTCAGCTGTCCCAGAGCGATGCGGCTTCGGCCTCCAGAGCGGCGAGGGCCACCATCGGATCGGAGTCGGCACCGACCCACGCGATGCGAGGGTCCTTGCGGAACCAGACGCGCTGGCGGCGGGCGAACTGACGGGTTCTGCGGATCGCCTCGTCCAGCGCATCCCCGACGGTGGGGTGCGACTCGCCGCGCCGAACGGCTCGGAGGTGGGTCAGGAGCTCGCGGTAGCCGAGCGCCTGGGCGGCGGTGTGGCTGATCGGGGCACCGTCCAGGAGGCGGCTCACCTCGTCGAGGAACCCCTCGGCCATCTGCTGGTGGTAGCGGGCTTCGATGCGTTGAGCCACCACCGGGCGGGGCAGCCAGAGCCCGAACAACCGGACCGGGGTCTCGGGGTGGGCCTCGAACCCGGGGCCGAACGACGAGAAGGGCCGGCCGCTCCCCTCGCACACCTCCAAGGCCCGCACGATCCGCCGACGGTTGGTGGGTTCCATCTTGGCGGCGGCCACCGGATCGATCTCGGTGAGACGCGCGTGCAGGCGGCGGGTCTCCGACTCGGTGTCGGGGATCTGAGCCAGCGCCTCGGCGACCTCGGGGAACCGGCCCGGGATCTCGAACCCGTCGATCACCGCTCGCAGGTACATGCCGGTGCCACCGACGAGCACCGCCTTCCGACCCCTGGCTTCGACGTCGGCCAGAGCGTCCCGTACCGCGGCCTGGAACGAGTGGACCTCGAAGGGTTCGCTCGGGTCGACCACGTCGATCACGTGGTGGCGGACCTCGGCCTGTTCCGCGACGGTCGGCTTGGCGGTGCCGATGTCCATCCCCCGGTAGACCTGCATGGAGTCGACCGAGACCAGCTCCACGTCTCCGCGCCGTCGGGCCAGCTCCATGGCCAGGCTCGACTTGCCCGACGCCGTGGTCCCCACGACGGCCAGCGGCCGCACGCCGGCCGGGACGACCCGATGACCCGTCATCCCCGGCGGGCTACCAGGGCCTTGCGGACCTCGTCGGCGAAGAGCTCGACCGCTGCTCGCTGGTCCGACCCGAAGCCGATCACCAGCGGCGTCCCGCCCCAGATCGTCTGGAACCGGATGACCGAACCCTGACGACGGGATTCGCTGACCTCGACGCCGGCCAGAACACCCACGTGGAACCGGCCGGCGGAGTGCGAGCCGGTTCCGAAGCTCTCGACCACCGAACCGTCGAACGTGAGCAGCGCATCGCCGAGGAACAGTTCCATCGGCTCAGGATTGCACAGCCACGGATTCGAACTGTCGGGCGTGACGACCCTCAGGCCGACGAGACGGGGATGCGGGTTCGATGGGTGGCCGTCGCCGTGACGCGCACCAGATCTCCCCGCAGGAAGTGCGGCGCGGCGCCGGTGACGAGCACTTCGGCGTAGGTGCCGGTGCGGATCGGATCGGCGCTGGCGAAGTGGACCAGCTTGTTCTGGCGGGTGCGCCCGGTGAGAACCGACGGGTCCTTGCGGGACGGTCCCTCCACCACGACCTCCTCGACCCGTCCGACGCGGGCCTCGTGCTTGGCCAGAGCCGAGCGCTCCAGCACCACCTTGAGCCGATCGAAGCGGTCGGCCACCACCTCGGGGTCGACGAACAGGTCGACCATCTCGGCCGCCTCGGTGCCGGGGCGGGGCGAGTAGATGAACGTGTAGGCCGAGTCGTACTCGGCGGCCGCTGCGACGGAGAGGGTCTGGTCGAAGTCGTCGTCGGTCTCGCCGGGGAAGCCCACGATCAGGTCGGTGGTGAGGGCCAGGTCTGGCATGGCGGCTCGTGCCGCAGCCACCTTCTCCAGGTAACGCTCGGCGGTGTAGCCGCGGTGCATGACGGCCAGCAGCCGGTTGCTGCCCGACTGGAGCGGCAGGTGCAGGTGCTCGCACACCGCGGGGGTCTCGGCCATGGCCGCGATGGTCTCGGGCCGGAGGTCCTTGGGGTGCGGGCTGGTGTAGCGGACCCGGCGGATGCCGTCGACCGCCCCGACGCGGCGCAGGAGGTCTGCGAACAGCGGGCGAACCCGGACCGAGTGGTCTCCGGCCTGGCGGGCGGCCAGCGTGAGGTCCCGTCCATAGGAGTTCACGTTCTGGCCCAGCAGCGTGACCTCGGTGACGCCGTCGGCAGCCAGGTCGCGCACCTCGTCGACCAGGCGGTCGAACGGCCGGGAGATCTCCTCGCCCCTCACCGCCGGCACGATGCAGAAGGCGCAGGAGTTGTCGCAGCCGATCTGGATGGTGACCCACGCCGCGTGACCCAGCTCGCGGCGGGCGGGCATGGCCGAAGGGAACAGCTCGGCGTCGTCGGCCACCGTGGCTTCGAGGATCTCGGTGAGCGGTCCCTGCTCACGCGAGAGCTTCAGCAGTTCGGCAGCGCGGTGGACGTTGTGGGTGCCGAACACCAGGTCGACGTAGGGCGCCCGCTCGCGGATGCCGTGCTGGTCCTTCTGGGCCAGGCAGCCGCCGACCACGATCTCCATGCCGGGCCGACGGTCCTTCAGCGACTTGAGGTGGCCGAGGGTGCCGTAGAGCTTGTTGTCGGCGTTCTCGCGCACGCAGCAGGTGTTGAGCACCACCACGTCGGCCGACTCCAGATCGTCGGTGGCCGACATCCCGTCGGCCTCGAGCAGGCCGGCGATGCGCTCGGAGTCGTGCTCGTTCATCTGACACCCGAAGGTGCGGATGAGGTAGCGCTTCTCGGGAGCGTCGGGCGCTTCGGGGTCGGTGGGCTCGGCGGCGGACATGGCGGAACGAGTCTAGGAGTGGGGTGCCGCGAGGTCCGATCTCGAAACCCGCACCCGGTGCGTGGTTGACTCTCCACCGTGGTGGACGGGGGAGACGACGACGGACCGCGAGCGAAGCGCCGCATGCTCTGGGTGGTCGGCGGCGTGGCGGTGGCCATGGTCGCCTTCATCGTCTACCTGATGTGGCCTCGGACTCCTGAGCACGTGCTCGTGGTGGGCGACTCGGTGACGTTCATGTCGTGGGAGGCCTTGACCGACGAGTTCGGGCCCGGCACCGCCCTGGAAGCCGTGGCCCGGCCCGGCTTCACCTCGACCGATCTCCTCCCGCTGGTGGCGGAGGCGATCGACAGCCGCGCCGATTCGGGCGAGAAGCTCGATCGCGCCGTCTTCCTGGTGGGCTACAACGACGTCTGGAACGAAGAGCTCGACGACGACCGGCTCGCCGAGATGGTGGAGCTCTCCGCTCGCTACGAGTGCGCGGTCTGGCTGACCCTCCCGGCCCGGCCGGGTGGCAGCGAACCGGCGATCGGTACCTTCAACCCCGACCTCGCCGACGAGTGGAACGAACGCCTCGCCGACCTGGTGGGCGAGCACCGGAACCTTCACCTGGTCGACGACTGGGCCGAGGCCATCGACGGCGCGCCGGACCCCGCCACCTACCTGGAGGACGACGGGATCCACCCGAACGGGCCAGGCCAGGACCTGCTGGCCCGCACGATGTACGAAGCGGTCACCAACTCCTGCCGCTTCCCCGAGTTCTCCCGCTGAAGCTCGACGGTCCACGGCCGGGGCCGACCTCGACGGGCCGGTGCCGGCCGGCGACGACGGCCCGCTACGACGTCTAGGGCTGATGTTCGATGGCGCCGATGTCACAACTCGGGACACCGTCACCGTTGCCGTCGACCCCACGGGGCATGCCGTATAGGTCGGTCGATCCCACGGGGCACGCCGGAACACCGATGGGGATCGCGTCGATCAGCGGGGATGACATCGACAGGTGCAGACGTGACGTCTCGCTGTAGGGGTGCTCCGCGTTCCCCTCACCGTCGGTCGGCATCGGGTCCGGAGCCGTGGTGGAGGAGGATCGTACGCGGCCAGACCGACGACGGCGAACGCCGCTGAGACCGCTGCCGACAAGATCCTGACCCGCTGCATGAATGCCGCCTCCGCTTCGAGCACCCGTTCAGGTGCAGTTGAGGTGACGGTACAGCTCCGCTCTTCATCTCGCCTGGAACCTCGGCGGGCGACGACCGACAACGCCACGTGCGCCCGGCCCCAGCGGTCCGAGCGCACATGACGGGTGTGGGTTGGAACGACGGTCGGGTCCAGCGAAGGGGAACGTTGGACCCGACCGTTGGGTTCCTGCCGACCGGACCTGGACGTCCGGTCAGTTCTGTGGACTCAGATCAGTCGAGCGTGATGGGCAGATCGTCCGGGTCCAGCTCGTCCTCGCCTTCGACGGCCTCCTCCTCGGAGGCATCTATGCCGACCTGCTGGCGGATCCGCTCGGAGATCTCGACCATGACCTCAGGGTTCTCGACCAGGAAGGCCTTGGCGTTCTCCCGCCCCTGGCCGAGCTGCTCGCCCTCGTAGGTGTACCAGGCACCCGACTTCTTCACGAGGCCCAGATCGACGCCGATGTCGAGCGCCGAACCCTCTCGGCTGATCCCCTTGCCGTACATGATGTCGAACTCTGCCTGCCGGAAGGGCGGGGCCACCTTGTTCTTGACGACCTTGACCCGGGTGCGGTTGCCGACCACCTCGACGCCGTCCTTGATGGACTCGATGCGGCGGATGTCGAGCCGGACCGAGGAGTAGAACTTGAGCGCCCTACCACCCGGCGTGGTCTCCGGCGAGCCGAACATCACGCCGATCTTCTCCCGGAGCTGGTTGATGAAGATGCAGATGGTGTCGGTCTTGTTGAGGTTGGCGGTGAGCTTGCGCAGCGCCTGGGACATGAGCCGGGCCTGGAGGCCGACGTGGCTGTCTCCCATCTCGCCCTCGATCTCGGCCCGGGGCGTGAGCGCCGCCACCGAGTCGATCACCACGACGTCGAGCGCACCCGAGCGCACCAGCATGTCGGTGATCTCGAGCGCCTGCTCGCCCGTGTCGGGCTGGGAGATGTAGAGCTCGTCGATGTCAACCCCCAGCGCCTTGGCGTAGACCGGGTCCATGGCGTGCTCGGCGTCTATGTAGGCGCAGAGGCCGCCGTTGCGCTGGGCCTCGGCCACCACGTGCATGGCCAGGGTCGACTTGCCGGAGGACTCGGGCCCGTAGACCTCGACCACGCGGCCGCGGGGCAGACCGCCGACGCCCAGGGCCAGGTCGAGCGCCAGGGCACCGGTGGGCACCGTGCCGATGGCCATGGAGCCCTTCTCGCCCATCTTCATGACCGAGCCCTTGCCGAAGTTCTTCTCGATGCCCGCCAGGGCCATCTCCAGGGCCTTCTCTCGCTGCTCCATGTCTGCTTTCCTTTCAGGGGGTGCCACGACGGCGAAGTTGGACGTCTGCGACGGTGATCCGTTGCGATGGATCCATCATCTGCAGGGGGTGTGACAACGGAGCCGCCGGGCGACCGGCGAGCTGTGGACTCCGGAGCTTCCGGAACGACACGTATGGTATTTCGAACGTGCGTTCGGTGCAAGCACCTCGTCGAACTTTTTGACATCCCGGCGACGGACTCACGCCGCCGTGGGCCGGGACTCAGATCACCGACGTCAGCAGGAAGGCGGTGCCGAGCACCACCAGAGACCCACCGTAGAGACGCTCGAGCTTGCCGACGTCGATGCGCATCGCCACCCGGGCGCCGAGGCCCGAGAGCGGAATGGCCCCCAGGGCGAACAGCACCACCACCGCCAGGTCGAGGTGACCGAGAGCGAGGTGCACGATCGTTCCGGGTACCGCCAGCACCGAAGCGGTGGCCAGCGAGGTCCCCAGCGCCGGGCGGATCCCCAGTCCGAGGACGGCGACGAACAGCGGAGCCAGGAGGAAGCCACCGCTGTTGGCCAGGAGTCCCGCCGCGAGCCCGGTGACCACCGCCACCGCGATCATGCGGTTGCGTTCGACCTCTGACCCGGCGCCGGCCTCGATCCCGGTGGACCCCGAGGCCGCGAGCATCCGCACACCTATGGCCACGATGACCACGTCGGTGAACAGGACCAGGTTGCCGGCGTCGATCCAGCGGGTGGCGAACGCGCCCACCAGGGTGGCGGGCACCCCGGCGATGAGCGACCACCGCAGCACGGTGCGGTCGATGAAGCCGTGCCGGCGGTAGCGGTTGGCGGCCACGAGGGTGGCGGGCACGGTGGCCGGCAGCGGCGCGGCGAGGGCCACGATCGGAGGGAGGCCGAGCGCCGCGAGCACCGGGGTGGCGATGGCCGACCCGCCCTTGCCCAGGAGTCCGCCCAGGAACCCGATGGCCGCGCCGACCGCAACGATCCCGACGACGGTGGCGAGGGTCAGATCGGGCATGCACCCATCCAACCGTCGGTTCACCCAGAGGTCCAACAGATCCTTCGCATGCGTTCGATAGGATCTACTTATGGCTAGAAGAGGCGAGAGCGGGCATGTGGGATGGACCTGAGGCAGGCGCAGTACGTGATCGCGGTGGTCGACAACGGCAGCTTCACGGCCGCCGCCGCATCGATCCCCGTGAGCCAGCCGGCGCTGTCCCAGGCCATCGCCAACCTCGAGCGTGAGCTGGGCACTCCCCTCTTCCACCGACTCGGTCGATCGGTGTCGCTCACGGCCGCCGGCGAGGCCTTCGTGCCCCCTGCCCGCCAGATGCTTCGCGACGCCGAGGTCGCGAGGGCCGCCGTCACCGCCGTGGCGGGCCTCGACGCCGGGCGGCTCGACCTGGTGTCGCTACCGACCCTGGTGGTGGAGCCTCTGGTCGAACTGGTGGGCCGGTTTCGGCGGGCCCACCCCGGGGTGCTGGTGCGCATCAGCGAGCCGGAGGACTCCGCCGACCTGATCGAGCAGGTGAGATCGGGCGAGGCCGAGCTGGGCCTGGGCGACACCGTTCCCGACGATGCCAGCCTCGAGGGTCACCTGATCGGACGCCAGCGGATGCTGGCGGTCCTCCCGCCGGGTACCGATCTCGGGTCGTCCACCTCGCTGGCCGCCACGAGGCTCGCATCGTTCCCCCTCATCACCACCCCGAGGGGGACGTCGACCCGCCGCCTCCTGACCACCGCGCTGCGCGACCGGGACCCCGACGCCGATCCCGCCATAGGCGTGGTCACCGAGCACCGCGAGGCCATCGTCCCGCTGGTCATGGCCGGCGCCGGCGCAGCCGTCCTGCCCGAACCGCTGGCCCGGAACGCTGCCGCCCTCGGGGCCACCGTCGCCCCCCTCTCGCCCCGCGTCGAGCGCGAGGTCGTCCTAGTCCACCGCCGCGGCGCCCTGTCCCCGGCGGCCGAGGTGTTCCGTGCCCTGGCCGACGGCGGTTGACCGCACCCGGTCGGTCGCTTGTACGTCGCACGCCCGACCGACGCAGCCGCAACGCCAGAAGAACCGGGCAACCACCAGGCACCCCAACGCTCCGACGTTCCACGATCGACGTTCAGGGGCAAGGCTTCGGTGTCGGGCCCCAGCGCCAGTACAGGCCATGCTTCGACCGCCCGGGCACAGGGGTACCGTCAGATCATGGCAACGATCACCTCGACCGACCCCACCACGGTGGTGAAGGCGTTCCTCTCCGCGCTCGAAGACCTCGACGTCGACGCCGCGCTGGAGTACTGCGCTGCCGACGTGGTGTACCAGAACGTCCCGCTCAAGCCGGCTCGGGGCCACGCCGAGGTGAGCAAGGTCCTCAAGACCATGATGAAGTACGCCAAGGGCTTCCGGGTCGACTACATCAACGTCGCCGCCGAGGGGCCCACCGTGCTCACCGAACGAACCGACATCATCACCACCGGTCCCGTGGCAGCCGGCTTCTGGGTGTGCGGGACCTTCGAGGTGCACGACGGCCTCATCACGCTGTGGCGAGACCGCTTCGACTGGGTCGACTTCACCACCTCCTTCGTGCGAGGCGGCATCAAGGCCGTGGTCCGCAAGGTGCGCCCGGGCTGAGGCCGCACCGCGGCGATCGCGTGGGCACGCGGCCGGTGACCAGCCGGGCCTCTGCCCACGCGTCGGGGACGCCACGCCGGACCGAGCGCCGGACCCAGGGCCGCCCCGACGGGGTGCAACATCGCGCTGGGGCATCACGTCGTACCGGTTGTGGATGTGACCACCAGGAGACGACCCACCCGGCGGAGGGGCCACCGGCCCGAGGTAGGTGACATGGGAGCCGACGCCACCAGTAGCACCTCGACCGATCTGGCCGCGCTGGAGCGGCTCTACCGCTCGGAGTACGAGCGGACCGTCCGCCTCGCCCGGTTGCTCACGAACGACCACCACGTCGCCGAGGAGCTGGCCCAGGAGGCGTTCGTCCGGGTCGCGCCCCGGATCGAAGCGGCCGACAACCCGGCTGCCTACCTCCGCACCGTCACGGTGAACCTGTGCCGGGACCACGGTCGCCGGGTGTCCACGGCCCGCCGTCACCCCGATCCGCCGGCAGCGATGGACCACGCCCCTCCCCTGCCGCGCGACGTGGAGGAGGTGTGGATGGCGGTGCAGGCGCTGACCCCTGCCCGGCGCGACGCGCTCGTGCTCCGCTACTGGGCCGATCTACCCACCGCCGAGGTGGCCCGCCTGCTCGATGTACGTCCCGCCACCGCACGATCGCTGATCCGCCGCGGCCTGGCATCACTCCAAGAGGTGCTCTCCGATGTCGACCGATGACCGTCACGAAGCCGGCCGACCCGGCGCCGGGTCCGATGGTCCCCGCTCTGCCGGCGACGAGGCCGGAGGCGGGACCGCCGGGGAGCGACGACTCGAGGAGGTTCTCGACCAAGTCGCACACCAGCGGCCCGTGAACGACGCGTGGGACTCGATCCGCACCCGCGTCGCCGACCCGGTGCAGCAGAACGTCGTGATGGTGGACCGGGCGGCCCGTCGCAGCCCCGTCCGCGGCCCCTACCTCGCCGCCGCGGCGGTCCTGGTCGTGGCGCTCATCGGCGGCACGATCGCGCTCGCCAACCGAGGCAGCGACGATGCCGGCACCACCGAGGTCGACGTCGGCACCGACGACGCCCCGGCTCCCGCGCGCGGTGGAACCATCCGCTACGGGATTCCCGATCTTCCCGTCTCCGGGTTCTGCCTGCCGGAGGCCCAGCTCGCCACCGACGACGAGATCGTGGCCGGAGCGCTGTACGACCCGCTCTTCGCCTTCGACGCAGAGGGCTCCGCCTCGCCCTACCTGGCCGAGTCGGCATCGTCGAACGACGACCACACGATGTGGACGATCACCCTCCGATCCGGGGTGACGTTCCACGACGGGTCGGTGCTCGACGCCGCGGTGGTCAAGGGCAACATCGACGCCTGGCGCGGCGCCGACCCGAACCGCATGGCGGTGCTGCAGACGTTCCGCTTCCAGGCCATCGAATCGGTCGAGGTGGTCGGCGACCTCGTCGTCGAGGTCACCACCGAGGAGCCGTGGTCGAGCCTCCCTGCCGTCATGGCGTCGCCCAGCCTCGGGATCATGGCCCGGGCGCAGCTGAACGGCGATCAGGCCGCCTGTGCGAACGAGCCGATCGGCACCGGCCCGTTCGCGCTCGAGTCGTGGGACCACGCCGGAGGCACGCTCCGCCTGGTCCGAAACCCCGACTACTGGCAGCTCGCACCCGACGGAGAGGCCTATCCCTACCTCGACGCGGTCGAGTTCGTGTCCGGCGCCGGGCCCGCCCACCTGGCGGATTCGCAGGTGGACGCGGTCTGGACCGACTCGGCCACGGGCATCGCCGGTCCGCTGGCCCAGATGGAGGCGAGCGGATCGGTCGTCGTCGACGTCACCTACGAGACCGCCCAGCCGGCCTTCGTCCTGCTCAACCACAGCGCCGGCCCGTTCGACGACCTGTCGATGCGCCGAGCGCTGGCCATGAGCCTCGACCGGGCCGGACTCGCGGCTCAGGTCGGCCTGGGCGACGTCGTCATCGCCGACGGGCCGTTCCCGCCGTCGGGCCTCGGCCACCTGGCCGACACCGGCTTTCCCGGGACCGATCTCGATGCAGCCCGATCGATCGTGGCCGACCACGTCGGTGCGGGCGGATCGGCGGCGTTCGACCTCTACGCGGCCCAGGGAACCGACGACGAAGCCGTGGCCCTGGCCATCGAGGCGCAGGCCGAGGCGGTCGGCTTCGAGGTGACGGTCATCCCCGCCAAGACCGCCGTGATCGTCGACAACGCCATCGGCGCCAACTTCCAGGCCGCCATCTTCCGGAACCCGGCGTCGCCCGATCCCGACCAGACGGCCATCTACTGGGCGGGCGATGTGAACCCGGTCAACTTCAGCGACTTCGAGCACCCGACCGTCGACGAGCTCCTCGCTCGGGGACGCAGCACGGCGGACCGTTCCGAGCGGGCCGAGGCCTACGAGAGCCTCAACCGCTTCTTCGCCGAGCAGGTCCCGTCGATATGGCTCTGGTTCCAACCAGCCGCCGTTGTCACTCGGCCGGGGATGGGGTCGGTGGTGGGCCCGGAGCTGCCCGACGGCGCCCTGCCGGCCACGGACCTCGGTTCGGGCCACCGACTCCTGGCCATGACCGCTCCCTAGATCCGTCGAGCCTCCCCTGCCCGGGCGGTTCCCGTGGCCGGGGCTGACGCCGTTCGAGGGGAGACCGGCGGCGGACCCATCGACGCCAGACCCGCTCGGGGCTGGCGTCGATGGCGCGCCCCACCGCCCCACCGCACAACCCGCCAACCGCGCAACGCTGCATGGCCGACCTTCGTCAGTTTGGGTATGCGTACCGTTGCAGCCGGGATTCCGGCATCACGAGAGGCGGGGGCGGTGGGTAGACGGTCGAGCACCGGCACGAGGGGCAGACGGGCCCACGGCGAGGCCGAGGCGACTGCACCCGACCGGGCTGCACTCGACCGGCTGGAAGCCCTGTACCGGGCGCGGTACGAGCCGTCGGTGCGGCTCGCCCACCTGCTGGTGGGGAGCCGCCACCTGGCCGAGGAGCTGACCCAGGACGCCTTCGTCCGCCTCCTCCCCCGGATCTCCGCCACCGACAACCCCGGCGGCTACCTGCGGGTGGTCCTGGTCAACCTGTGCCGCGACCACGGCCGACGCCAGACGATGGCCGGTCGCCACCCCCAGGAGCCACAGCCCGATGCTCCGCCACCGGGGATCCCAGAGACGTCCAGCGCGGTCTGGCTCGCGCTCCAGCAACTGCCCGAACGCCAGCGGGTGGCCATCACCCTTCGCTTCTACGCCGACGTCCCGAGCGACGAGATCGCCCGCATCCTCGACGTCCGCCCCACCACCGTCCGCTCGCTGATCCACCGGGGCCTCGCGGCCCTCAAGGAAGTGGTCCCCAATGACTGATCGAAACCTTCCTCCCACCTCCATCGACGATCACGACGACTCAGCCGACGCCCGCTGGTTCCGCACCGCCGTCGCCCCCGTGGTCGACGCCGAGCCGGTGACCGACGCATGGGACGACATCCGCGGGCGCGCCACCGGCGAGGCGCCGACCATCGTCCGCCTGGAGCCGGCCGCCTCCCCCGCCCGGGGCCCACGACGCCGCATGGCGCTGGTGGCCGCAGCGGTGATCGCGGTCGCCGGCATAGGCGGCGCGGTCGCGGTGACCCGCGACGGGGGCGACGGCCCGGCCGAGACCGTGGTGGCCACCCCGACCGACGAGGAGGCCACCGGCTGGTACATCCCCCAGGACCTGCCCGACGGCTGGGCCCTGGAGTCGGTAGAGACCGACTGGCTCGACGTCGCAGACGAACAACCAGGCGTTTGCCCCTGTGACGCCACGGCCTGGGTGGACGGGCAACGAACGATCGTGATCGCGTCGGCGACCAGTGCGGGTCCGGGCATGTCGGAAGGCGGCTCCGAGGAGATCGACGTCGATCTCGGCGATGGTGTGATGGGTCGCGCGTGGAGCATGGGCCCGTTGCAGGTCCTCCGGTGGGAGCTGGAGGGAAGGCCGACGACCCTGGTGGCACGTGACGTCGATCAGGACGACCTGAGAGCTGCGGCCATGGCCTTGGTCGCGGATGTCGACTCCAGCGACCCCCCACTTCCGGGCTTCCAGAAGTACCTCACCCGTTCCATGCCCGGTGGGATCAGGGCGTACCACTCGGTGACCGTTCGCCTGACCAACCCCGATGGTGATCGGACGATGGCCTACACGCTGAGCCCGGAGGGGTACGTGGCCGGGTTCATATTCGCCGGGAGCCCGACCCAGGTGGAGGTGACC
Source organism: Acidimicrobiales bacterium (assembly GCA_012513855.1). Lineage (GTDB taxonomy): Bacteria > Actinomycetota > Acidimicrobiia > Acidimicrobiales > Iamiaceae > Aquihabitans. Next base: position 1,483 of record JAAZBK010000088.1, on the reverse strand, counting down.
GGTCAACGCCTGCCGCTGGACCGGATCCGCACCGACCTCATTCCGGTGGACCCGACCGCATCGCCCGGGTACATCGGCCGTTGGCCGGGTGCAGACGTGGTCCTCGGCGAGGCATCGGAGCCGAGCACGGGCCCGGTGACCGACGCCGACGTGCAGAGCTTGATCGCGTCGCTCCGCCCGGCGACGGGCGACGACTGGAGGGCGTTCCTCGACACCGCCACCGGGAACGTCGAGGACGATGCCCGCACCGACCGCTTGAGCGACCTGATCGTCTACGAGGGCGACGAGACGGACCCGGAGGCCGACGACGATCCCGACGTCGACGCTGATCAGGCGATCCCCAGCGACGACACGACGTTCTCCAACGATGGCTCGACCGACGACTCGGCCGATGACTCAGCGGTCGCTCCGACCACCATCCCCGATCTGCCCACCACCGCCGCCATGAACGCGGCCGGCCGGTTCGCGGATCTGGCCCCCGGTCTCGCCGACCGGTCGGAGGCCGTGCCGGACGACCTGTTCGCGGAGACCGTCCGCATCGGGTTGGGCCCGGACGTCTACCGAACGGTGAGCTCCCGCAACCTGGCGGGCACCGAGGCCTGGGTCATCGATGAGGACGACGGCGTCACCTCCTACCAGGCCTGGGCTCCGCCGTTCTCGGCGCTCGCGCTGATCACCGAAGCCACCGAAGCCGGCGTCGACCTCGTGGTGTCACCGTACGGGCCCAGTGGCTGCGCCGGCGTTCAGCCCCAGCAACCGACACCCGAAGGCGACGAGGCGATCGTGACGATCATGCCGATGAACCCTGGTTCGTGCATCGAGTGGTTCGAGGTGGCCGTGGTGTTCGACCCCGCCACCTCCCGGATCACCGCCGTCCACGTCTACCTCTGGGAGCCGTGAGGATCCGTCGGGGCGCACCGTGGCGCGGGGGTCGGTCAGGTGCCTGATTTGGCCTTGAGGATCTTCAGCGCTTCGTTGGCGTGCTTCTCCATGCTGAGCTCGCTGGAGATCTCGGCGATGAGCTTGCGGTCGGCTCCGATCACGAAGGTGTGCCGCTTCACCTTCAGCATGCCGAGACCGCGCTTGACGCTGAAGATCTGGGCCACCTTGCCCTCGGAGTCGGAGAGGAGCGGGTAGTCGAAGTCGTGCTTGTCGGAGAACTGCTTCTGCTTGTCGACCGGGTCGAGGCTGATGCCCACCCGCTGAGCGCCTACCTCGGCGAACTCCTTGGCGAGGTCGCGGAAGTGGCAGGCCTCCTTGGTGCAGCCGGTGGTCATGGCGGCCGGGTAGAAGAACAGCACCACCGGTCCGTCGGCGACCAACTGCGACAGCTTCCGGGGCGTGCCCTCCTGGTCGGGCAGCTGGAAGTCTGGGACGGTCTGTCCGATCAACATCGCTCGGTTCCCCTTCGTGGCCGGCCCACCTGGCCCGCACCCGCTCGCTCCATTGTGGCAGCCCAGGTCAGCCGCTTGCTGGACCACCG
>JAAZBK010000087.1 GCA_012513855.1 Acidimicrobiales bacterium | reverse complement strand
TCAGGCGTGGTCCGGGCTGGCCCGTCTGGCTCGGAGGAGTGCTGGTTCACCCGCCCGAGACTAGTCCGTTGCTTGTATCGTCTGACCCCATGGCGACCAGGTTCACGCACAACGCTCGCATCGACGCCCCTATCGAGACGGTGTTCAGCGCGCTTCGCGACGAGGCTTTCTGGCACGACCGCATCTCGGTGGTCGGCACCCCGAAGGACACGCTCGACGCCTTCGACCTCACCGACGACTCGATCACCGTGACCACCACCCAGCACATCCCCGACGAGGACATCCCGGACCTCGCGCGCAAGGTGATCCCGGGCCAGTTGGTCGTGGTGCGGACCAACGTGATCAGCGGATTCGACGGAGAGCGGTTTGTCGGCAACGCCACCGCGGACGCCGCCGGCGGGATCGGCCGCATCGAGGGTGGATCCGAGGCCGTCTCCACAGACGGTGCGGCGGTGGAGAACGTCTCGGGCAGTGTCAAGGTGTCCGTGCCGCTGGTGGGCGGCAAGCTCGAGAAGCTGGTCGTGGACCACCTCCGGCAACTGCTGGTCGCCGAGTACGAGCAGCTCAACCGCTGGACCGCCGCGCTCTGAGCCAGCGGGACGCGTCAATGCGCGGCCTGACCTGCTGTTCTGCAAGCTCGGCCTGAATCGGGGAGAATCGGACGAATGCAGCCGCACGACACCCAGCGACTCCCTGCCTACGACCAGCCCGGCGTCCAGAACGCCGACACCCAGCAGTTCGCCGCCGCCTACCCTGTCGCCGGCGGCTCGGACAACGGCCCCGCCGCCGGCGCCTCCGGTGGCCGGGGCGGCGACACCGGGCGCCGCAGGCGCGGGCCGATCATCGCGCTCATCGGCGGTGTCACGGTGCTCGTACTCATCCTGGGGCTCGTCGGCCTCGAGTTCGGGCTCCGGAACTCGATCAAGCAGCAGATGACCGAGGAGGTCGCCACCTCCCTCGGCTCTCCCGCACAGGTCGACCTCGGCGCACGGCCGGTTCTGCTGTCGTACTTCACCGGCACGCTCGGCTCGGTTCACCTCACCACCGATGGCTCCCCTGCCGAGGGCGCCACGGGACCGGCCCCCGCGATCGACGTCCGAGCCGAGGGCGTGAGCTCCGAGGGCGAGACCACGCACATCGACTCGCTCACCGGGACCGCGTTCGTCTCCGACGAGGCCATGACCCAGGCCGCGCTGAACGATCAGGGCTCCGGCGATTCCATGCTCGGCGGGCTGATCCAGGTACAGAACATCGTGTCCGATCCCGCATCCGGGACGCTGAAGGTCTCGATCAGCGGCCTCGCCGAGGCCGTCGTGACTCCGCGCCTCAACGGCGGGAACCTCGAGATGGACCCGCAGCAGGCGTCGGTGTTCGGGTTCACCCTCCCGCCCGAGCTCCTCGGTGGAACGGTGTCGATGATGGACTCGACGCTCGCCGAGCTCCCCGAGGGTGTGACGCTGACCGGCGTGCACGTCGTGGACGGGGGCATGACCATCGACCTCTCCGGCACCGACGTCGTTCTCGAGTCGACCCGCTGACGCCGGTCACCCGAACCAGCAGCCCGGGCCCACTGCGGCGGACTCTGACATCCTGGGGCGCATGACCCCTCCCCTCCCTCCTCACCCCACCATGCGCGCCGTCTCGCAGGAGGCACTCGGCGGCCCCGAGGTCCTGGCCGTGGTCGACCTCCCCCGCCCGGCCCCGCGGACGAACGAGATCCTGATCCGCGTCGAAGCAGCCAGCGTCAATCCCACCGACTGGAAGAACCGCGCCGGTCGCGGTCTCATCGGCGAGCCGCCCTTCGTCCTCGGCTGGGACCTGTCGGGCGTGGTCGAGGAGGTGGGGATCGGAGTCGCCCGCTTCTCCCCCGGCGACGAGGTCTACGGGATGCTCTCGTATCCGTTCGGCCACGGTGCACACGCCGAGTACGTCTCCGCGCCCGCGAGCTGGTTCGCCCCCAAGCCCGCGTCGCTGGATCACGTCCAGGCCGCCGCTCTTCCCCTGGTCGGCCTCACCGCGTGGCAGGCCCTCGTCGAGTACGGCTCCCTCGGGCCGGGACAGCGGGTCCTGATCCATGCCGCGGCCGGCGGCGTGGGGCACGTGGCGGTGCAGATCGCCACGGCCCGGGGCGCCCACGTGATCGGCACGGCGAGTGCCGCCAAGCACGACTTCCTGCGAGAACTGGGTGCGGACGAGGTGATCGACTACCGCGACACGGATATCGCCGAGGCGGTGTCCGGGGTGGATGTCGTGTTCGACACGATCGGCGGCGAGACAGCGCTGGAGTCACTTCGCGTTCTGCGCCCCGGTGGGATCCTGGTGTCGATCCTCCCCGTGGGATCAGACGAGCTCTTCACCGAGGCCGACAGGCTGGGAGTGCGCGCCCTGCGCATGCTGGTCGACTCCTCACGTCACAACCTGTACTCCCTCACGGAAATGGTCGACCAGGGCACCCTGCGGCCGACCATCGCTGCCGTCTTCTCTCTCGACGAGGCCTCCGAGGCCCACCGGCTCGGCGAGACCGGACGCACGACCGGGAAGATGGTGCTCACGCCCCGTTAACTTAGGGCACCCTTCCCTAACCCCTCCTGCCTGATCTACTGTGGAGCCGATTTCCCACAGCGTTTCCAGAACGCAGCAGAGGCGGCAGCATGACCACACCCACCGCGGACCCGGCCCCGGCCGCGGCGTCCGCCGAGCGACCCGACCGATCCGAGGAGGCGCGGGCCCGGGCCGAGATCCTCGCGCCAGTCCGCCCGCACCTCGCGGTGGCCGCGGCGCTCGTGTTCCTGTCCTCGGTCTGCACCGTGGTGCCGTATCTCCTTATCGTGGAGGCTTCCCGGGTGATGCTCGCCGATCGGGTCGACGAGGCCTGGCCACTGCTGGGCTGGGCGGTGGCCGTCTTCGCCGCCCGCGCGCTGCTGTATTCGGGCGCGCTGTTCTGGACCCACCTCGTGGACGCCGACAACCAGCTGAACCTGCGTCGCCTCATCGCCGACACCCTGCGCCGGGTTCCCCTGGGATGGTTCGGTTCTCGCGGCTCCGCGGACGTCAAGAAGGCCCTGCAGGACGACGTGGAGGCGATCCACTATCTGATCGCCCACGCGCAGGTCGAGTTCGTCGCAGCCATCACCACTCCCGCGCTCACCTTTGTCTACCTGATCTGGGTCGACTGGCGACTCGCGCTGGTGCTGCTCGCCCCGCTGGTCGGGTACGCCGTGGCGCTGACCTTCATGGTGGGTCGCGATCACCGGGCCAAGATGGAGATCTACCAGCAGCTGGAGAACAAGACCGAAGCCACGACAATCGAGTTCGTCGACGGCATCCAGGTGGTCCGCACGTTCGGTCAGGCCGGCCAGGCCCACGCGCGCTACGCCGCGGCCGTTGAGGAGTTCTCCGACTACTTCACGGAGTGGTCCACTCCCATGACCCGCATCGAATCGGCGGCCGGCGTCCTGCTCAACCCGATCTTCCTGCTCACCGCGATCCTGCTCGCCGGACTGCCGATGATCGGCTCGGGAGCCCTCGACCCGGTCGACCTGCTCCCGTTCCTGCTCCTGGGCCTCGGCCTGGGCGGCACGGTGCTCACCGTGGGCCACGCGGCCCAGGCCCGCAGCCAGGCCGACGCCGCCGCCGTGCGGATCCACCAGCTCCTGTCCACCCCACCGCTCGAGCGTCGCGACACTGCGGCCGGATCGACCACGCCCGGCTCGACCACGC
>JAAZBK010000489.1 GCA_012513855.1 Acidimicrobiales bacterium | reverse complement strand
GTGGAAGCTGGTCCCGTGATCGTGGAGGTGCCGCTTCAGGGTGCGGCTTGAGGTGTGCAGCCGGTCGGCGACCTCGCCGAGCGACGGGTAGCCGTCGTCGGAGCCCTGGAGCGCGGCTCGGACCTGGCCCACCACGTCGGCGCCGAGGCCCAACTGCTCCTCCTCCAGCCGGCACTGCTGTTCGACCATCCGGGCGTTGACCGGGTTGGCGGAGTCGGGCCGACGATCCAGCAGCGCGGCGTCGAACCGCAGCTCGTTGGTTCCCATGTCGAAGGCCATCGGAGGCAGCCGGTCCCGGTAGCGCTGGTAGTAGTCGGGCTCGTCGTAGTCGAACCACAGCTCGACCTCGCTCAGGCGCAGGTGGTGATCGGTCAACGATCGTCCGATCCGGGCCAGCTTCACCAGGAAGAGGTCGTACAGCGGTCGCCGCAGGTCACCGAGGGGCGCGGTCTCGACCACCGACACCGCCGCCACATCTCCCTCGACCCGCAGTTCGGCGCTGAGCACCGGAACGCGCAGGTGGAGGAACTCGGTGCCCAGCTGGATCGCATCGCGCAGGGTCGAGCTGGTCATCATCCCGAAGCCCATGAGCCCGTGCGAGGTGAGGCTGCTGGACAGCGCGATCTCGTAGCCGATCCCGGGCTCGCCCGTGAGCTGGATCACCTGCTCGACCAGGCTGGCGATGTCGATCACCGACATCCGCTCGTTCGGGTCCTCGAAGGAGCGGGCCGCGATGCCGCAGGCTCCGAGCACAGCTTCGGCGCTCACCCCGTGCAACTGGGCCGCGTCGATCATCAACCGGGCGTAGGCGACCGGGACGGTGGGCTTCTCGAGGTCGTCGGTTCTCATCTGGTCAGCCCATCCTCCTGACTGGCCCCTTCTGTCCCCGACCTTGGCCCCTTGCGCTCTGGAAGGGATCGGCCCCTCTGCGGATAGTTAGCACAACGAGCAAGACGTGACCCTCGACACGTCAGACCGCCAGGAGGCCATGTGAGCAACGAAACCGAGAAGCCGGCCGGTAACGACCTCGATCGCCGTGGGTTCCTTCGATCGGCAGGCGGAGCTGCCGCCCTCGCGGCGCTGGGCGGAGCGGCAGGACTCGGCACCTCCGTGCTGGGTGCCGCACCCGCCGCGGCGGCGAGCAACGGCCACGGCCTCACCATCACCGACCACGCAGTGTTCGGGCGGATGCACTACTACCGCTTCGCCACCAACGCCATCGGCTGGAACCCCGGGGTCAACGTCCTGCTACCCGACGACTACTTCCAGACGAGCTGGCGGCGCTACCCGGTGATGTACCTGCTCCACGGCGGGCTCGGCGACTTCCGCAGCTTCGACATGAACGACGACATCCGCGGCGTGACCGCGGGTCGGCGGATCATCGTGGTGATGCCCGATGGAGGCAAGGCCGGCTGGTACTGCAACCCGGTCTCGTCCTTCGCCGGTCCCCGCAACTGGGAGACCTTCCACATGAGCCAGCTGATCCCCTGGGTCGACTCCAACTTCCGCACCTACGCCGAGTACGACGGCCGGGCGGTCTCGGGCTTCTCGATGGGAGGGTTCGGCGCGCTCAAGTACGCAGCCAAGTACTACGGCCACTTCGCCTCGGTCAGCAGCCACTCCGGCCCGGCCAGCCTGCGCCGCGACTTCGGGGTGGTGGTCCATTGGGCCAACACCAGCTCGGCGGCGGTCGAGCTGAACGGCGGGACCGTCTACGGAGCGCCGTTCTGGAACCAGGCCCGGGTGAGCGCCGACAACCCCGTCGAGCGACTCGGGAGCTACCACCACAAGCGGATCTTCCTGGTGTGCGGCCTGGGCGACGACGTCAACGAGACGCCGGTGCGGGCCGGTCAGCGCGAGTTCCGTGGGCTGCTCCACAACGCGGGGATCCCTCACGAGTGGCACGAGCTCCCGGGCACCCACTTCGTGCGCCGAGAGATGCTCCAGCGCGACATCGACGGAGCGATCGCCCGGCTGCGCAAGGCCTAGAGGCGGTGCCTCGGACCACGTCCGCGGCGCACCTCCGCGACTTGGCTCAGTAGCCGTAGGAGCTCTCGGACCGGTTGGCGGTGGCCATCTCGATCGAGATCGTGCTCGGCGGCTTCTCGGCCATGGCCCACAGGAGGCCCATGCGCAGCAGCTCGTCGAACGCCCAGAACAGCGAGCTGACCCCCGGGAACCAGGTGCCCCGCTCGCGGAAGGCGATGAACCACGGCCAGCCGGTCTTGATGGCGCCGTCCCAGAAGCCCCGCTTGGGTATGTCGAGCATGTCGGCGATGCTGTGTCCGTTGTTGGTGGTGCCCACCATGTAGCGGGCCATGGCGTCGAGGATCGGGCCGGTGAGGCCGTGGTCGTACTCCTCCAGGATCGAGAGCAGGATCTCGGCCAGCTTCACGCCCTCGGGGGTGGTTCCGATGACCGGGTCGAGGGTGAGGTCGGACTGGTACTCGGCATCGGCCCAGGTGGCCGGGATGTACTCCGGGCGGACGCCCAGGTAGTAGGCGGTGAGCTGCCAGGTGTGCAGGTAGCCGTTCTCCTGGGCGGTGCTGGAGCGGACACCCCACTTGTCGAGGGTCCGGTGGATGAACGTGGCGAGGCTGTGCCACGTGATCATGATGTCGCGCTGGCTGATGGGGGCCGGGATGTCGCCGCCGGCCTGCCACCGTGGCGACGAGGTGATCAGGTACCGGACCGCGCTGTGGGCGAGCCGGGTCTTGATGCAGGTGACGATCATCTGACCGTCGGGGGCGAAGGCGTTGGGGGTGCCGATGTCGTAGCCGAGCTTGGCGGTCTTGGACACCCGGTCCTTCATGTCCT
>JAAZBK010000488.1 GCA_012513855.1 Acidimicrobiales bacterium | reverse complement strand
GCGCGGGTGGCATGTCCCAGCCCAACGCCGTGCCGACCGCCTTGCAACGGGCCGAGTTGGTTCGCTACTTCTTGGCCATGCGGGTGCCATTGAGGATGACGACGAGCTCGGAGAGCTCGTGGGCGAGAACCGCGGCGGCCAGTCCGATCATCCCCAACAGCGCGGCGGGTACCAGCGCAGCGAGGATGATCAGGGAAAGCGCCACGTTCTGGGTGACGACGCGACGGGTTCGCCGTCCGATGGTGATGGCGGTGACGAGTCGGGTGAGGTCGTCGGCCATGAGGGCGACATCCGCGGTTTCGAGGGCGATGTCGCTACCGGCAGTGCCCATGGCGATCCCGACGCTGGCCGCCGCGAGGGGTGGGGCGTCGTTGATCCCGTCGCCGACCATGGCGACGTGGTGGTGCTCCTCGACGAGCTCGCGGATGCGCGCGGCCTTGTCCTCGGGCTTGAGGCCGGCGGCGACGCTTTCGATGCGAGCTTGGGTGGCGATGGCTCGAGCCGTGCGGGGGTTGTCGCCGGTGAGCATGGTGATGTGGTCGATGCCGAGAGCACGGAGGCCGTCGACGGTGGCGGCGGCCTGGGGGCGGATGGTGTCGGCGACGGCGATCACCGCGATAGGACCGGTGGGTCCGGCCATCACCACGGTGGTGTTGCCGGCGGACTCCAATCGTTCGATCACGTCGGTGACCGCGGGATCGAGTGCGTGGCCCTGGCTGGTGGTGTAGCCGGGGCTGGCGATGGTGAGGTCGGTGCCGTCGACGCGGGCGTGGATGCCGCCGCCGACCGCGGCGTGGAACGTGTCGGGGTCCCCGATGGTGAGGTCTCGGGCGTCGGCGGCGCGCACGATGGCTCGGGCGATGGGGTGTTCGGAGCGGCGCTCCGCGGTGGCGGCGAGGGCGAGGAGATGGTCGGGGTCGCGGCCGTCGAGCGGGTGGATCTCGGTGAGCTCGGGTCGACCGTGGGTGAGGGTGCCGGTCTTGTCCAGAGCGACGGCGCGGAGCCGGCCGAGCTCCTCGAGGTAGATGCCGCCCTTGATGAGGACGCCATCGCGGCTGGCTCGCCCCATGGCGGCGACGTAGGTGACCGGAATCGAGATCACCAGCGCACAGGGCGCGGCGGCGACGAGCACGGTCGCGGCGCGCAGGGCCCATTCGGACCAGTCGCCGCTCACGCCACCGCCGATGAGGAGGACGGCGGCGCCGAGGGCGAGCACCGCTGGGGAGTAGATGCGGGCGAAGCGCTCCATGAACTGCTGGCCCCGGCCCTTTTGTTCCTGGGCTTCGCTGACGAGGTCAACCACCCGGGCCAGGGTGTTGGTGGCGGCGGTGGCCGTCGCTTCGGCGACCAGCGCCCCGTGACCGTTGGCGGTGCCGGCGATGACCGGGTCGCCTGGGGTCTTGTCGATGGGGATCGACTCGCCGGTGACGGCGGACTCGTCGATTGCGGAGGTGCCGTCGAGGACACGACCGTCGGTGGCGACGTTCTGGCCGGGGCGGATCAAGAACCGGTCACCGACGACGATGGTGTCGATGTCGACATCGCGTTCGGTGCCATCGGGTTCGACGACGGTGACGGTTCGGGGGGCGAGGTCCAACAGCTTGCGGATGGCGTCGCGGGTGCGGTCCTCGGTGAACTCCTCGAGGGCTTCGCTGATCGAATACAGGAATGCGAGCGCGGCCGCCTCTGACCAGGCGCCGAGCGCCCCGGCGATCACCGCGGCGACGGTCATCAACAGCTCGATGCCGATCTCGCGCTCGGTCACGAGTTCCTCGATCGCCTCGGCGGCGAAGAACCGGGCGCCGACCACAGCCGCCGCCACGAAGAGGACCGTCGACACGACACCCGGCGCGCCCAGCGGCCCGGTCAGGTAGCCCGCCGCGATGAGCAGACCGCTGGTCGCGGACCACCGCACCTCCCGTGACGCCACCAGCGCCGGGAGCAGGCGGTCCGGGCTGTGGTCCTGGTCGGTGCCGGGGGTGGTCGGGTCGCTCATCGTGGCATCCGGTGGTTGCGGCACAGCGCCACGTTCTCGCCGATCTGGCCGAGGAGGACCTCGGCTTGGCGCAGGAGATCAACGACCGCCGGGCTGGCCAACCGGTAGTGCACCGCCCGCCCCTCCGGCCGGTCGATCACTAGGCCGCACTCCTTGAGGCACGCCAGGTGGCCCGACACGTTCGACTGGGACCCGCCCACCGCAGCGACGAGGTCGACTACGCGTCGCTCCCCGGCCAGCAGCTCGGTGAGGATCGTCAGGCGGGTGGGATCGCCGAACCCTCGGAACATCTGGGCCGCGACATCGATGTCGTCGCGCTCATCAACACTGACCGCCTCTCTTTGCATCGGCATAGACCGATGATACCGTCATCAGCCGATACGACAAGTCGGTCCCCCTGCTCATCTCTTCACGCTCATGTGGTTCGGGTCCTTCGCCGCCGGCTACCGCCTCGGCCTCCCCTGTGACCGCATCGCTCGGTGGCGTTCATCGCAGCGGGCAACAACTTCGAGCTCGCCATCGCCGTTGCCATCGCCGTGTTCGGCGTCACCAGCGGCCAAGCCCTCGCCGGCACCATCGGCCCACTCATCGAAGTCCCGGTGCTGGTCGGTCTCGCCCACGTCTCGCTGTGGGCCAAGCGCCGGTACTGCACCGCGGACCGGGCAACGCCTGCGGCTCACCCCTGACCCACGGGCCAACCGGTGCCTGCTCGCAAACGCCGTGGCGACCAGGCTCCGTGTAGCCCATTCCGAGCGGGTCACCCTCACCATGACGACGATGGCCCGCAACTCCCCCATCGCACTGGCTATCGCCACCACCGCGTTCCCTGACCAGCCGCTCATCGCCGCGGCGCTCGTCGTCGGATCACTCTGGAGCTGCCCGTCCTCTCCGGTGCTTCACACCTCCTCACGCGCCGTCGGCCGGACTTGGCCAGCACCGCACCCGAGGACCGGAGCGTGAGCCTTCGAGGGTCAGGTGGGCCCGATGAGGTGACAGATCCGGTCGGGGTCGCAGCCCGCGGGGTCGAGGAGGGACGCGCGCTCGACGATCTTGGCGAGGTCGACCTTCAGGGCACGGAGCTCTGCGATCTTGTGGTCGATCTCCACGGATCGGCGTTCGAGCAGGTCGACGACGTGGCCGCACGGCGGGTGACCGTCGTCTCGCAGCGCGATCACACTCCGGATCTCGCCGAGCGTGAGCCCCAACGCCTTCGACGACGTGATGAAGGTGAGCCGTTCGAACACGTTGGTGGTGTACACGCGGTAGCCGGATGCGGTCCGAGCCGGCGGGTCGAGCAGGCCGATGTCTTCGTAGTAGCGCAACGTCTTGGCAGGGATCCCGGATCGTCGTGTGAGCTCACCGATCAACATGTGCTTGACCTTCCAGTGCACTGGAGTCTCTACGGTAGCCCCCATGCGCATCGACCTGCTCCACGTAGCGGACTGCCCCAACCTCGTCGTCAGCCGAGATCGCGTCGTCATGGCCCTCGGTCGGGCCGGTGCCGCCGCAACGGTGCACGAGCGCGAGGTCACCACCCCTGAGGAAGCGGAGCGTTCCGGGATGAGCGGATCCCCGACGATCCTGATCGACGGGTTGGATCCGTTCCGCGGCGCCGGTCCGTCGTTGACGTGCCGGCTCTACCGCAGCGGTGACACCGTCGAGGGTGCTCCGCCCCTCGACGCGCTCATCGAGGCGTTCACCCGATGAACGGGGCCTATGACCTGATCGTCGTCGGCGCCGGCATGGCCGGCATGTCGGCGGCGAACAAGGCAGCCGGGGCCGGTTGGAGAACAGCGATCGTCGACGAGCTGCCCTACGGCGGCACCTGCGCGCTGCGCGGGTGCGATCCCAAGAAGATCCTGCGCCGCGGCGCCGAGGTCATCGACGCCGCCAACCTGATGCGCGGCAAGGGCATCGACACGAACGGGCTGGCGATCAACTGGGCCGATCTGATGCACCACACCCGAGGCTTCACCGATCCCGTTCCCGGCAACGCAAAACGCGAGCTGGCGTCCAACGGCGTCGACACCCTCCACGGGACCGCGACGTTCACCTCGCCCGACACGATCGAGATCGCGGGTGACATCCATCGGCCGCGACACGTGCTCGTCGCCACCGGCGCCCGCCCCCGAACCCTCGGATTCCCCGGAGCCGAGCGGATGATCGACAGCACCGACTTCCTGCACCTCGAGACGTTGCCCCGCCGCGTCGTGTTCGTCGGCGGCGGGTTCATCTCCTTCGAGTTCGCCCACATCGCGGCCCGCGCCGGATCGACCGTCACGATCATCGACCGCGGCGAACGGCCCCTGAGAAACTTCGACCCGCACCTGGTGGACCTGCTCGTCGCGAGGAGCTCCCGCGTAGGCATCGAGATCCGGTCCCGAACCACCACCGTGGGCATCAGCGGGATCGAAGGGGTCGACTCGGGACACCGGATCCAGCTCGACACACCCAACGGACCGGCGACCATCGACGCCGACCTGGTCGTGCACGGCGCCGGACGCGTCCCGCACCTTTCCACCCTCGGACTCGACACAGCCGGTGTCGCGAGCACCGAGCATGGGGTCGCCGTCGCGGCCCACCTGCAGAGCACAACCAACCCCGTGGTCTATGCGGCCGGTGACGCAGCGCACACCGACGGGCCGCCGCTCACCCCAGTCGCGGTGTTCGAGGGCAAGGTCGCCGTGTCCAACATGATGAAGGGCGACCAGACCATGCCCGACTACCGCGGGGTGCCCACTGCGGTGTTCACCATCCCCGAACTGGCCCGGGTCGGTCTCCTTGAGCACGAAGCACGCGACCGTGGCCTGAGGGTCGACGTCCGGTTCACCGACACCAGCGGCTGGTACTCCAACTATCGGGTCGGCGAGACGACCGCGGCGGTCAAGATCCTGATCGACACCACCACCGACACCATTGTCGGCGCCCACATGCTCGGTCCCGACTACGCCGAACTCATCAACCTGTGCGGGCTCGCGATGAAGCTCGGCCTGACCACCCGCCAGCTCAAGTCGATGACCGCCGCCTACCCGACCGTCGGCTCTGATCTCGGCTCGATGCTCTGAACAGAACGCACTGCAGACTCCTCAAGAGTCCAACCTGTGGCGAGAATGGTGAGCGATGAGCAACCCGCAGCGCCGATTCACCACGACCGTCGTGCAAGGTCCGAAGCGGAGGGTGCTCGTCCCACTTCCCTTCGATCCGGCCCAAGTGTGGGACCACAAGCCTGCCCATGCCCTCACCGGCAGCGTCAACGGCATGGCAGTGCGTGCGGTCGTCGAGCCGCTCGATGACCGGTGGGCGATCCTGCTCGGCCCCGCATGGCGACGCGACTGCGGCATCGGGCCCGGCGACCAGGTCGACGTCGTCCTCGAGCCCGAAGGACCCCAACGCGACGACCTCGCCGACGACCTGGCCGCCGCACTCGACGTCGACCCCGCCGCCGCAGCCTTCTTCGACGGTCTTGCCCAATTCTACCGTCGGGCGTACCTGCGCTGGATCGCCGGGGCGACGCGTCGACCCGAGGAACGGGCAGTGCGCATCGCCGAAGTCGTCTCGTTGCTTCGGGCTGGCGTCAAGGAGCGGCCCCGTTGAGTGCGGAAGGAAGCGCGACGATGCCAGCTGGATGACCCGCGAACCCGACGGTCGACGGGCACGCCGTCTTCCTCGTCGTCAGATGCAGCGCAACGATGGCGGCACGCCGGGGGAACTCACGCCAGATCAGCTTCCGGTGGAAGCCGGCGTCGCACACCGGTGCTTCTACTGTTCCTTCTACTGTGCGGCGCTGTACGGGGGTGTACGGGCTGGCACGAACGGCGTAGGCTGAGACGCGAAACGCCAGCTCAAGGGCACGATCTGGTACGCATTGGTACGGGTTGAGATCCTGATCGGAAACCTCATAACCCGAAGGTCGCAGGTTCAAATCCTGCCCCCGCCACCAACTGAAACAGCAGGTCAAAGGCCCTTTCCGAGGAATCGGGGAGGGCCTTTCTGCTGCCCGTTCCCCCGG
>JAAZBK010000487.1 GCA_012513855.1 Acidimicrobiales bacterium | reverse complement strand
GCCGGCATCCACGGCATGTGCGGCGCCCACGCCGCCGCCCGGGCGCTGAAGCACCTCCGGTCCTGACGCCCCGTCGCCCGATCGTGTGGGCAGCTGACGGGTGTCGCGCCGGTCGTATGCCCACGCGTTGGGTGGTGGGGCCGGGTCGCCCGATCGCGTGGGCAGCTGACGGGTGCCGCGACCGTGCAATGCCCACGCGATGGCGTGGGCCCTGCCGTGCGATCGGGTGGGCGGCTGACGGGTGTCGCGACGGTCGTTTGCCCACGCGATCGGGGTGATCGGCCGGATCGGTTCCGGCCCGAGCGCGGCGAGTCGCCGGGCGGTGGGTCGCTAGCGGCTGCGGGGGAGCTGGAGGCCGCGCTCGGCGATGATGCCGCGGAGGACCTCGCTGGTGCCGCCGTAGATGGTGGTGACCTGACAGTGGCGGAAGATGGCCTCGACCCAGCCGTGGGAGATGTCGGCGCCCGACGCGGGGTCGCCGTGACGGCGCAGGCCGTCGGCTCCGAGGGCGTCGACCAGCTCGCCGCCGGCCCAGCGGTAGTGCTCGGTGGTGAACAGCTTGGCCATGGTGCCCTCGACGCCCGGGAGCGTGCCCTCCGAGGCCATCCACGCCGCCCGCCAGCCCAACAGGTTGGAGATCTCGTTGCCGATGGCCACCCGGGCCAGGCGCTCGCGGACCAGCGGGTCGTCGATCATGCGGCCGCCGTCGGGCGACGTGGTGGCCCGGGCCCACGTGAGGGCGTGATCGAGCAGCCGGACCTGTTCGCCGTACCACGACGAGTTCCTCTCGAACACCAGGGCGGTCATCATCACCGCCCAACCGCCGTCGACCTCGCCGACGCGGTACTTGTCGTCGACCTTCACGTCGTCGTAGTAGGTGATGTTGGTGCGCTCGCCGCCCATGGTGTGGACGGGGGTGATGGAGATCCCCGGCGTGTCCATGGGCACCACGAACATGGTGAGGCCCTTGTGCTTGGCCACCTCGGTGTTGGTGCGGGTGAGCAGGAAGACGTAGTGCGCCTCGTGCGCCATGGTGGTGAACATCTTCTGGCCGTTGATGGTCCACTCGTCGCCGTCGCGCGCTGCCTTGGTGACCACCGACGCCACGTCGGAGCCGGCGTCGGGCTCGCTGTAGCCCAGGCTGCACAACGCCTTGCCCGAGAGGATCTCGGGGATGATCGTCTGCTTCTGCCACTCGGTGCCGTCGATGAGCAGGGTGTGGGCCACCAGCGATGCCACGCCGAGGCCGTCGACGGGCGAGCCCGACAGGTACATCTCCTCGGTGAGGGCGTTCATCTCCAGCGGTGAGCGGCCCTGGCCGCCGAACTCGGCGGGCCAACCGGCGGAGATCCAGCCGGCGTCGGCCATGACCTGGTGCAGGCCGCGGTCGTGGAACGTGCCGGTGCTGTGGGCCCGTTCGATCACCTCGTCGGTGACGTGCTCGCCCAGGAAGGCCCGGACCTCGGCGCGGTAGGACTCGACCGACGCACCGAGGCGGAAGTCGTAGCCGCCGTGGTCGTCGCCTTCGGCGGGAGGAGCCACGTCGGTTGCTCCGGTGCCGACGGTGGGCCTGAAGTCGGTGCCGGGGATCGACCAGCGCGACTCGCTGCTCCACAGCCGGTCCGCCAGGACCTGGAGCTCCCGGCGAGGATCGCCCAGCACGAGCTGGAGGGCCTTGGCCCGGCGGAAGTACAGCTGGATGTCGTACTCCTCCATGAACCCGTAGCCGCCGTGGACGTGGAGCGACCACGACGTGGACCGGTGGGCCATGTCGCCCGCGAACCAGAAGGCCATGGCCGGGAAGGAGTCGGCGACGCGGTCTTCCACGTCGAGCGCCCAGATCGCCTTGTTGGAGAGGAGGTCGGCGCCGTCGATGTCGGTGGCGATGTCGGCGAAGCGGTGCTGCACCGCCTGGAACGACCCGACGGGCACGTCGAACTGCTTGCGGTCCTTGGCGTACTGGATGCCGATGGCCTGGGCCTCACGACCGAGCCCGACCATCCACCGGGCGGTGAGCGCGCGCCACTCGTCGACGGCGGTGGCGTGGGCTTCGTGGGCGGCGTCGCCCGAGGCGAGGACCGTGAGCGCGCCGGTGCTCAGGTCGACGTCGGCCAGCGGCGCCGAACCGAGGTTGCTGGGGGAGGCGAGCGGGTCGCCCAACTCGACCAGCACGAGGTCGTCGCCGTCGAGGGCGATGACGGCAGCTGCCACCGCGGCGCCCGGCACCAGCGATGCCCGGCCGTCGAGCGCGGGACGAACTGCGAGCGCCAGCGGTGCACCCCCCTCGGCGAGCGTGTTCAAGACGGAACCGGCGGCCTCGTTCCCGGCGGCGAAGCGGGCGACGAGCCGGGAGGCGACCATCGTCTCCACCACCGGCGCGCTGGCCAGGCGGGCGCCGCACGCCTCGGCCACCACCGCGAGGTCTCGGAGGCTGGCACCCGAGCCGCCGTGGGCCTCGTCGACGCCCAGGGTGGGCACGCCGATGGCGGTCAGCCCGTCCCACACCTTGGGGTCCCAGCCGAGGGGTTCGGCCTCCCGGACGGCCTCGGCGCTCGACGCCTTGTCAAGGAATCCCGCGACCGCGTCGCGAAGGGCCAGCTGTTCCTCGGTGTACGCCAGGTGCATGGCCCGATACTAGAACCTGTTCTAT
>JAAZBK010000486.1 GCA_012513855.1 Acidimicrobiales bacterium | reverse complement strand
GCGGTGCTGGTGCCGCGCGGGAAGGCGAGGAGCGTGCGCTGGTCCTGGCGGTCGAGGTGGCTGACCACGTCATCGACGGCGTGGTGCTCGGCGAGGGTCGACACGTCGGCGGGCAGGAGCGAGATCACGGCTCCGGCCGAGACCAGTAGGGGGATCTGCTCCAACTCGGCTTCGATGGTTGCGGTGTGGTCGCCGCCGAGCACGGTGGAGCCGGCCAGGGAGAACGCACCGGTGGACTCGTCGTAGGCGAGGTCGGTCGTGAGGTCGAGCCAGACGCCAGATGGGAGCACCACGGATCTGGCGGTCGCGCCCGGTTCGACGATCGGCGCCACGACCAGCCAGTCGCCGAAGCGGTACTGGTCGTCGACCCCTGCGGCCGCGTCGTCGGGATCGGTCAGCAGGTGGTGGCGCATCAACGGCATGCCGGTGTCCCGGTACTGCTCTGCCGAGGCCGCCAGGTACGGATGGAGCTGGGTGCGCAGCTTGGCGTAGCGCCTCCACAGCGAGGCCACCGGATCGGCGAAGATCTGAGGACGGGTCTCGTTGGCTCCGAATCCGTTGGCCTGGCTGCGCATGACGCCGGAGAACGCACCGAACTGGATCCAGCGGATCAGCAGCTCCGGCGTCAGCTGAGGCGCCGTGAGCGTGAAGAACCCGCCGATGTCCGAACCCCAGATCCCGACGCCGGACAGGCCCATGGTGAGTCCGTTGGTGACCGAGGCCTTGAGCCCGTCGGAGTCGTCCCAGCTCGTGGTGGGGTCGCCGCCCCACACGATGGGCGACGCCGCGGCCGATCCCGTCCACCCCGACCGGACGAAGCGGAGCAGCGGACGGTCCAGCTCGGCCGCCACCTCGTGGGCCGCGGCGTGGTACTCACGCGCGTAGGAGTTGTGGCCGGCGCTGCCCGTGACCCCGGCGGCGTTGAAGGCGTCGAGCGGGGTGTACTCCCCGAAGTCCTCCATCCACCCGTCGTAGCCGTCGTCGAGGGAGTCGCGCAGGAGGCGTCGGTAGAGGTCGGGTCCGCTCGTGCTGGTGAAGTCGAACTGACCCACCTCGAACACGCGCGAGCCGAAGTAGTCGTAGACGTAGGGCTCGCCGGTGGACGTGCGCGTGAGCGCGCCGGTGGCGACGGCCTCGTCGAACACCTGGGCGTACTCCCGGCAGACCATGGGGTTGAAGTAGGTGGTGACCGCCATCCCGGCCGAGTGGTAGACGTCGGGCTCCTGCGCCCGTTCCTCGGGAGCACGACCGAGGTGGTCGCCGCAGGGGAGGTAGTGCAGGTACGTCTGCACCACCGACGTCGGGGTGTCGGTGCTGCGCACCCAATCGACCACCGCGGCCGGCCCGTCGAGCGGCGCTCCGGGTTGGATCCACGGACCCAGGACCGCTGCGCTCCCAGCGTCGGGTTGCCGTCCGATCGAATCGGTGAAGTGCCTCAGCACCTCGGCGGGGTCCTCACCGGTGAACACCTCGACGGCGAGCGTGGGGGCATCTACCTCCACCGACCAGGCACCGCTGCGGTCCTCGTCGAGGTGGTGGACGGAGCGGGCGTCGTCGGTCACGAGCATCCCGTAGCCCCGCGAAGACAGCAGCCAGGGAAGCGGGAAGTAGGTGGCGTCGGGACGTTCCCTCAGCCCGGGGGCGGGGACCACCGCACGGACGGCGTCGTAGTCACCGCTCGCGTACGGACCTTCGGCCACGTAGTGCTCGACCTCGCTGCCGCGCTGGTCCACCGCGTTGGACCGCTCGCCGAACCCCACGAACCGCTCGCCGGCCTCGGCCTCGAAGCCGATCGATACGCCGTCGACGGGTTCGCCTCCCTCGACCAGGACCTGGAGGAGGGGTGCCTCGCCGTCGACGGCGGGTTCGAAGCGCACCACTAGGTCGCTGGCCGGGTCGGTGGTCGACCACCTGAACGTGGTGGCCGAGGACTCCTCCAACGATCGGGCGCTGGTCCAGGTGTCGCCGCGCCGAAACCCGGCGTTGAACGGATCCTCGCCTACAGGGGCCTGGCGGATGGTGACGTCGTGCACGGCGTCGGTGATCACCAGCCGGCCATCGTCGACCGCGACATCGAGATCGGCGACGGTCGAGGTCAGCGACGTCGATGGTTCCTCGGGCGCCCCGGCGTCGTCGGAGCCGCTGCACGCGGCGGCGATGAGGCCGAGCGCCGCCACCACCGCCGCGGTCCGGAAGCCGAACGGCCGCCGGCCGGCACGCCGCGCCGGCGCCACCTCTACGACCTCGACGACGGTGCGGGGGCGTTCGGTCATGCACCCGACGGTAGAGGCCGTCCACCGTCGCCCGACGTACCCCCCGACGGGTGGCTGGGCGGAGTGGCGGTGGCCGGCAACAATCAGTACGTTTGTACAGATATGTCGATCGCATCCGCATCAGAGGTCGGGAGCACCGTCGACGGACGACGAGCGCGTGGCGACGCGAGCCGTCGCCTGATCCTCGATGCGGCCATCCGCTGCATCACCCGCGACGGGGTGTCGACGCTCACCCACCGGTCGGTGGCCGCGGAGGCCGACCTCTCACCGGCCCGCGTCTCCTACCACTTCCCGACCGTCGACGATCTGCTGCTGGCTGCTTCGTCGGCCTACCTCGCCAGCTTCGACGACAGGCTCCGCCTGCGGGCCGAGCTCGCCCTGGCGGGGGAGCAGTCGATCGTCGAGGTCTGCACCGACGTCCTCCACGAGCTGGTGTCGACCGACGCCCAGTCCTTCCTGGGCATGGTCGAGGTGCGGCTGGCGCTCGCGCGGCGTGACCGCAAGATCGACGACGCAGGGATCCTGGCGGTGATCGGGTCGTTCGGTGCCGACGAGGACCGGTCCCGGGCCATCGCCGCGGCCATGTTCGGCTTCGCGGTGCTGGCCGCGTCGGAACCCGAGGCAGTACCCCGCCACGTAGTCAGAAACCACGTCCGAACAGTCCTGGGGAGCCAAGGCGAATGACCACCACGACCACTGAACAGAAGGCCGCCGGCGCTCCGGTCGGCCCGGGATCGCTGCTGTGGGAGACGGCGGGCGACCCCCGCAGCCTCCTGTCGGGCACGGCAGCCGGGATCATGCAGCTGATGCTCCCCGGCCTCGGTGCGGGCGTCACCGATCACTCCGACTTCTTCAACGACCCCTTCGACCGGATCTTCCGGTCGATCCCGCTCATCTGGGGCAGCATCTTCGCCGCCGACGACCAAGAAGGCGATCGGCGCGGTCGACAGATCCGCGACTTCCACCCCGACATCAAGGGCGTCGACGACAAGGGACGGAAGTACCACGCCCTCGATCCCGACGTCTACTGGTGGGCCCACGCCACCTTCACGTGGGAGTTCTTCCGGGCCCGTGAGCTCTACTTCCTCCGTCCGCTCTCGCGGAGCGACAAGGAGCAGCTCTACGCCGAGACCGTCACCTGGTACCGGCGCTACGGGGTGAGCGAGCGCCCGGTTCCGGCCACCTACGCCGACTTCCGATCGCGCTTCGAGGAGATCTGCGCCCATGAGCTGGAGCTGACCCCCGCCGTCCAGTGGGTGTTGGATCCCGCCTCGAACCCGGGCACCAGGGCCGAGGCCATCGCCCTGCCTGGTCCGCTCGCACCGCTGAGCGGGTTCGCCACCAGCCGCGCCACGGAGATGCTGCGGGTGATCGTCTACGGCAACATGCCCGACATCGTCCGTCGGAGGTTCGGCTTCGAGTGGACCAACGCGGATCGGGTTGCCTTCACCGCGGCCTGCGCCACCTTCCGGGCCATGGAGCCAGCGGTGCGCCGGGGCGCCCTTGCGAGCCTGTTCCCCGAGGGCACACCGCACCTCGATCCACGCGACCACACCAAGGTGATCGTCGCCGGGCCCAACCCCCGCCAGCGGGCCCGGAAGCAGTCGAGCGTCCCGACCGATGCGGTGACGGCCTGAGGGGGCCGTCGTCCGGTCAGACGTCGATCCGGGGAGGCAGGCCGAACGAGGCGAAGAACCGCTCAGGTTCGATGTAGGTGAGGAACATGTTGTCGGCCACGACCTGGCCGTCGGCCACGTCGAGCAGGTGCAGGCCCCACGGAGCCCAGCCTCCGTCGGGATCGGGACGGTACTGGGCGAAGCCCTGCAGCCCGTTGGCCGATATCGGCAGCAGCCGGGAGTTGGCGCATGCGCTCGGCCCCGGTAGCACCATCCAGCGGCAGATGTCGTCGCGCCCTTGGAGCCACATCGCAAAAGGGGGCATCGACATCACCGCGTCGGCTCGCAGGAGGCTGGCGATCTCGTCGATGTCGTAGCGCTCGAACGCGGCGGTGTAGCGATCGACCACCGCTGAGTCCTGTTCGCTCAGCTGCTCGGGCCTGACCACCATCCCGCCACCGTCGATGGTGGCCCTCGCCCTCTGGAGGGCACTGTTGACCGAGGCGACGGTGGTCTCCAGCAACTCGGCGGCCTCGCTCGCCGGCCACCGGAGGACGTCGCACAGGATCAGCGCGGCACGTTGCTTGGCGGGCAGGTGCTGGAGCGCTGAGATGAGCGCCAGGCGCACCGATGCCCGGTGCTCGGCCACCTCGGCGGCGTCGGCGTGGTCGGGGAGGAGGCGGTGGTCGGCGATCGGGGTCACCCAGGTGACCTCGGGAAGGAACGGCCCCAGCAGCGACTCGTCGGGTGGTGAGGCCGGCTGCAGATCCATGGGGCGGGCCCGGCGCTGCGGCTGGCGCTGCATGTCGATGCAGACGTTGGTGGCGATCCGATAGAGCCACGACCGCACGCTGGAACGGCCCTCGAAGCGGTCGGCCGCCCGCCAGGCCCGGAGCATGGTCTCCTGGACGGCGTCGTCGGCCTCGAGGCCCGATCCGAGCATCCGGTAGCAGTAGCCGGTGAGCTCGCGCCTGAACGGTTCCAGGTCCACTCCGTCGACGGCCAGCACCTGAGACATCCCTCGATTGTACGTACCGCGGGGGCGTGAGCGGTCGCAGCCGTAGAGTCCGGATCGTGCTGTTCGGTCGTTCCCACCACCAGGATGCGCTCACCGTGACGGTGCTCGGGTCTGCCGCCACGTTCGGCTATCCGGGCAACCCGTGCAGCGGGTACCTCCTGCGAACCGGACGGACCTCGGTCTGGCTGGACTGCGGCCCCGGCACCCTGCCCGCCCTCCAGGAGCACGTGGCGGTGGCCGAGCTCGACGGCATCGTGGTCACGCACCAACACCCCGATCACTGCCTCGAGCTGCCGGTGGTGCGCAACGCGGCGCGCTACGTGCTGGGGGTGGACCGCCTCGCCGTCCACACCACGGCGGGTACCCGCGACGTGTGCGAGGCCGTCCTGGGCGGGTCGGCGGACCCGATCGAGTGGAACGTCGTCGGCGACCGGTCGACGGTCGACGTGGGTGATCTCTCCTTCGCCTTCAGTCGCACCGACCACCCGGTGGAGACCCTGGCGGTTCGGGTGGCGTGGGCTGATCGCACGTTCGCCTACTCGGCCGACACCGGCCCGGCCTGGTCGTTCGACTCGCTGGATC
>JAAZBK010000485.1 GCA_012513855.1 Acidimicrobiales bacterium | reverse complement strand
GCGGGCGCCTGTGCTGATCACGTTCCAGATGTCGAAGACCGGCACGGTGGGTGCCAGGTGGGCGTAGGGCTTGTGCGGGGCACCGATCACGATGATGTCGGCCTGCTCGAGCACCTGATCGAGGGGGGCGAGGTCGGGATCGACGGTGACGTAGGGGTCGGAGCAGAGGACCCGGTCGGCCTTGATCTTGAGCAGGCGCTTCAGCTTGTAGCTGAGGCTGGAGCGGATGTCGTCGGATTCGCCCTTGAAGGCCATGCCGAGCAGGCCCACCGTCATGGTGGACAGATCGTGGTCCTTCTCGATCTGGTCGATCATGTACATGGGAAGGCCCTCGTTCACCATCATGGCGGCGTGGCCCAGCATGAAGTTGTTGTTGTTGAAGGCCGCCAGCTGCATGGTGTCCTTGAGCAGGCACGGTCCGGCGGCCAGACCCGGGCCCGGAACGTCGGACGCCCGGGGGTAGTCCTTGGTCATGGCCTCGCGGATGCGGTCGAAGTCGACCCCGAAGTCGTTGGCCATCATGTAGAGCTGGTTGGCGGCCGCGAACTTGATGTAGCGCCAGGTGTTGGTGAAGAGCTTGGCCAGCTCGGCCTCCTCGACCTCCAGCGGGATCACCTGCTTGGTGAGGTTGCCGAAGAGGTCGCCGGCGCGGTCGATGGCTTCCGGGGTGCGGCCCGAGATGATCTGGGGCAGCGTGTACAGCTCCTCCATGGCCTTGCCCTCGGCGATGCGCTCAGGGCAGAAGGCGACCTCGATGGCCTTGCCGTGCTTGGCCAGGAGCCGCTCGACCAGCGCGGTTACCCCCGGGTAGACGGTGCTGCGCAGCACGAGGAGCTGGCCGTCGTGCAGGTGGTCGATCATGGCCTCGATGGCCTTCACCACCGCCGCGGGATCGGGGTTCAGGTGCTCGTCGACGGGCGTGCCCACCACCACGACCACGTTCTGCACGTTGGAGACGCTCGCCGGATCGGAGCTGAGCGTGAGCCGGCCGTTGGCCAGCACCCGCTCGAGCACCTCGTCGGCCCCGGTCTCGAAGAACGGCATCTTGCCGGCTCGAACCGTGTCTATGGCGGCCTCGTTGATGTCGTAGAGCACGACGTCGAGACCTGAATCCGCAAAGGCGAGGCCGAGCGGGAGGCCGACGTGGCCGCATCCACCGACTATCGCTACACCACCGGTTGCCGTCATGCCGTCAGTATTGTCATCCAGAGGGGGGACTTGAGGACGGGCGGAAGCGTGACAGGAATTCGGGGGTACCGCAACCGATTCCGGGCGGTCCGGCGCGGTCAGCGGATGGGGATCAGGCGCAGCGAGTCGGTGGCCTGGCCCGGGTAGTCGCTGGAGCCGAGGAGCACGCACACCAGGTCTCCCCGGCGGATCTCGCCGGCCTCCCGGGCCATGTTGACCACGTGGGCGATCACGCCGTCGGAGTGGTAGTCGACGTCGAGCATGAAGGGGGTGGCGCCCCAGCTGAGCTTGATCTGGCGCAGGGTCTGGGGGTCGGTGGAGAACCCCAGGATCTTGGACTGAGGCCGGAAGCGGGCGATCGATCGAACCGTGAAGCCGGTGCGGGTGACGCAGATGATCGCGCTGGCCCCGCTCTCGTGAGCGGCCCTCCACGCGGCGTTGGTCATCGAGTTGGTGACCGTGGTGTCGACGTCGGGCTGCATGGTGGCGGCCATGGCGTGGACCCGGGCGCCCCATGCGTCGTAGTCGAACTCGTCGTCGGCACGTGCCGCGATCCGGGCCATGGTCGCGACGGCGTTCACCGGATCACGGCCGATGGCCGACTCTCCCGAGAGCATCAGCGCGCTCGAGCCGTCGAACACGGCGTTGGCGATGTCGGACGCCTCGGCCCGGGTGGGCGACGGCGCGGTGACCATCGACTCCAGCATCTGGGTGGCGGTGATGGCCGGGCGCCCGAGCGTGATGCAGCGCTGGAGGATGCGCTTCTGGAGGTGGGGCAGCTCCTCGATGGGCAGCTCGGCGCCGAGGTCACCACGGGCGATCATCACCGCGCCCGACGCCTCGATGATGCTGTCGAGGTTGTCGACGGCGGCGCGGGTCTCGATCTTGGCCACCACCAGGGGACCGCGTGGATGGGGTTCGACGCCCACCCGGCGGACGTCGTGGGCCGAGCGCACGAACGAGAGAGCCACCATGTCGATGCCCTCCTCCACGAAGGCGTCGAGCATGTGGAGGTCTTCGGGGGTGGGCGATGGGATCCGGAGGCGGTCCGACGGGATGTGCACCCCGGGCCGGCCCTGGAGGAGGCCGCCGTGGGTGACCCGGGCCACCAGGTGATCTGCCGCCCGGTCCTCGACCTGGGCCATGACGCCGCCGTCGCCGAAGGTGACCCGGTCGCCGATGTGGAGGTCGGCCAGCAGGCCCTCGTGATCGACCTTTATGGCCGCCGCCGTGGACTCGTCCTGGCCGGGGACCAGCTTCAGCACGTCGCCCTGGGCCACGGTCAGACCACCTTCGGGCATGGTGCCGGCTCGCACCTTCGGCCCCGGGAGGTCGACCAGGACCCCGATCGGGCGCCCTAGCGAGGCCTCGACCCGACGGACGCGCCGGTACTTCTCGATGGCCTCGTCGAGGGAGCCGTGAGCGAGGCCGATGCGCGCCACGTCCATGCCGGCCTCGGCGAGATCCTTGATCGACCCCTCCGAATCCGACGCGGGACCGATGGTGGCGATGATCTTGGTTCTGCGGGCCATCCCTCCAGTGTCGCACCGTGGCGCGCACATCCAACGTCTCTGTTTCCAAGGTTTTCCGCGGGTTCACCGACCCGACCAGCCCGTTTCGTCGCTCGGTGGCCCACAGCCATACGGTCGCCGGGCATGGAGACCTCGTGGCGATCCCGTCTGGAGCCCTGGCCGGTGGCTCTGTTCTGCGCCATCACGCTGTTCATCTGGACCAATCGGATCTGGTTGGCGTGGACCAACGACGAGGACACCGTGGCCGAGAAGCTGGTGTGGTCCACCCCCATCACGCTCTTCGTGATCGCCGCCGCGGTGCTGGCGGTGACGATGCTCAGGACCCGCGCCGGCGAGCGGCCGGCCGCCTTCGCCACCGGGGTGAAGGTCTTCGCAGCCGGCACGGTGGCGTACTGGGGCATCCGGTTCCCGATGATCGCGCTGGCCGACCACGACGTCGGGTTCAAGGTCGTGCACGGGGTCCTCGCCGCGGTGTCGGTGGCGGCGGCGGTCGGGGCATGGCGATCGGTGCCAAGCTCTCGACCGTGAAACGACTCCTCGCGGCGGGGTTGAGCCTCGCGCTGGTCCTGACCGCCTGCAGCGACGACGGCTCCGACGACGCCTCGACGTCCACCACGAGTGCCTCGGCCGAGAGCACCACCAGCGCTCCCACGGCGACCGAGTCGCTCGACGACGATCTGCGCCTCAACGAGATCCAGGCCATCGGAACCCACAACAGCTTCCACCAGCCCCTCGAAGCGGGTGAGATGGTGCTGCTGAGCGACCTCGACGAGCAGCAGGCCGCCCAGCGGACCTACCGCCACCAGCCGATCGGGGTGCAGGTGGCCGACCAGGGCATCCGCCAGATCGAGCTCGACGTGTTCGTCGACAACGAGGGCGGGCTCTACGCCAGCCCGTCGCTGCGCCGCCAGGCCGGACTCCCCGACCTGGTCGAGACCCACCCCGAGATGGCCGAGCCGGGCACCAAGGTGCTGCACGAGCAGGACGTCGACTACCGGTCGGTGTGCCCCACGTTCGTCCAGTGCATCACCGAGATCGCCGAGTGGTCCGACGCCAACCCCGACCACGTGCCGGTGGCGGTGTTCATCCAGTACAAGGACGGGCCGCTGATCTTTCCGGTCGACGACCAGGCCGTGCCCGAGAAGTGGGTCCCGGAGAACATGGCGAAGCTCGAGGCCGAGATCCTGTCGGTGTTCGAACCCGACGACCTGATCACGCCCGACGACGTCCGCGGCGACCACGCCACCCTGGAGGAGGCCGTCACCACCGACGGCTGGCCGACGCTCGGCGAGACCAGGGGCAGGGTGATGTTCGCCACGGTGAACGGCGAGCCATACCGCTCGCTCTACCTCGAAGACCACGAGGGCCTTGCCGGGCGGTTGATGTTCACCAACGCGGAGCCAGGCCAGCCCGACGCCGCGGTCCTGAGCGTCGACGACCCGCTGGCCGAGCCGGGGAGGATCACCGAACTGGTCGAGCAGGGCTACCTGGTCCGCACCCGGGCGGATTCGCCGAACGAGCACGCCCGCACCGACGACACGAGCCGCCGAGACGCGGCGCTGGCGTCCGGTGCCCACTGGGTCAGCACCGACTACCCCGCCCAGGGCATGGCCGAGGCCGACCACGGCACCGACTACGTCGTCCAACTGGTCGACGGCCTGCCGGCCCGGTGCAACCCGGTCACCGCCCCGTCGACGTGCGACGACGACAGGATCGAGCCCACCCCGCCAGCCTCCACCGATGGGAGCGGCTGACCAGGCCGCTACTACGATCTGCGGACCATGGGCCAGTTGATCGCCGTCACCGAGAAGCCGTCGTCGAACCCGGGCGTGGTCCGGTTCGAGACCAACCGCATCCTCACCGGGATGGGCCACGAGCGCTACCGCTCCGACGACGAGGTGTGGGGCGAGCGCCCGCCCGACGTCCTGGCCCGGCGCATGTTCGCCCACGGCACCGTCGACGGCGTCCACGTCAACGGCAACATGATCACCGTCGACCTGGCCAAGGGCCGAACCTCAGAGGGCCTCAAGGAGATCGTCGAGAAGCTCTACGAGTACTACGACGAGGAGCGCACGGCGAAGTTCCTGGCCGTCGAGGCCGAGAAGGCCAAGGCGGCGGCAGAGGCCGAGGCGGCGGAGAAGGCCAAGGCCGAAGCCGAGGCGAAGGCGGCCGCCGAGGCAGAGGCGGCTGCTGCCGAAGAGGTCCCGGCCGAAGAAGCCGCGGCGGAAGGGCCCGCCGCCGCTGCCGACGCGGAAGCGCCGGCGGCCGAAGCCTGACGATCGACCGTGACCCGCCGGCCCGTGGCATCGCTGGCGGCCGGCGCGGCCGTCGTCATGGCGCTAGTGGGTCTCGCCGGTTGCGGTGACGGAGACGACGCGGCGGCCCCACCATCGACCGCGGAGCTGAGCCCCGCGGCACGGGAGGGAGCGACCCTGGCCACCGACCTGGGCTGCAACGCCTGCCACTCCGTCGACGGCGGCGGCTCCACCGGGCCCGGTTGGGTGGGCCTGGCTGGGTCGGAGGTCGAGTTGGAGGGAGGTCAGACCGTGGTGGCCGACCGGGCCTACCTCGAACAGGCGATCCGGGATCCGCGATCGCAGGTGCGGGCCGGCTACGCCAACATCATGCCCACCACCTACGAGCTGACCGACGACGAGGTCGAGGCCCTCATCGCCTACATCGAGGCGCTCGGCTGAACCCTCCCGGTACTCGGGGGTCGATCAGTCGGCCAGCGACGGCCGGCCCTCCGCCGAGCGATCCTCGGCCGGGCGATCTTCGGTGGGCCGGGCCGCGTGGCGGTACGTGTCGGCGTCGGTGCGGAACTCGGGGTGGCCGTAGCTGCGCAGGCGCTGGCGGAGGAGCCAGGTCACGTAGGTGTCGACCGCCGGGCGGATCGGAGCGACCCGATCCAGGAGCTGCACCGCCTTGGCCCGGCCGATGATGGCGGGCGCGGCGACGGCCACCTTCGCCACGTCGAGGGGGGTCAAGTGCACGCCCATGGCGGCTGCCTGCTCACGGTCGCCGTTGAGGAACACCTTGATGAAGAAGGCCGTGCTGAAGCTGCGCTCGAACGACTCCGCCACCTGGTTGCGGAGAGAGCGGTCGGGTCTCAGGTAGGCGGCCATGGTGGCGCGGACCAGCTCGCCGCAGGTGGCGTCGTCGAAGCCCTTGCGGAGCGTGGCGGCGCGGGCGAGGAACACCCTGATCATCCGGTGCGGGTCGGTGGGCAGCAGCTCCTCGGGCAGGCCGAGGAGGTAGCACCGGTAGCGCGACATCTCGATCAGCGCCCGCTCGGACTCGTTGAACTCGTCGCGACCCTGCTTGACGGCCTCGGCAGCGGTGAGGAACGCGCCGATCAGGCCGGCGGGCATCTGGTCGACCTGGGGGATCGGGATCCCGAAGCGGGACTGATCCCACTTGCCGGTCTTCTGCAGTGCGTTGTAGCGGACCATGGAGTGCATGAGCCGCACCATGGCGGCCGCCTCGAAGCCCGGACCGTTGCGGTCCATGCCGTGGGGGAGGACGGTCGACGCGAAGAAGCTCGCGGTCTCGTTCACCCGCTTGGCCGCCCGCTTGTCGGAGAGCGAACCGGTGAGCGCCATGGGCAGAGCGGCGTACTCGTTGATGAAGGTGGCGAGGAACGCGCCACGGACCCCGAACGGAGACAGCAGTGCGGCGGAGACCCGCTCCTGGCGCGCCCCGCTCTCCACCATGTCGAGGTCGATCCAGTCCGGTACGTGCTCCATCTGCTCGATGAAGGTGACCAGCTCCGCAGGCGGGTCGTCGACGGCTTCGATACCGTCCCTGCACGCGGTGCGCAGCATCTCGATCAGGCCGTGCATGCCGTACTCGGGGGTGAGCGACACGTACGCGTCGCAGATCACGTCGCCGAGCATCGTGGCGGTTGTCATCAGATCGATCAGCTCGGTGTCGGCGAGCAGCTCCTCCCGGGTGACCTTCACGTAGGGCGGGAGGTCGGACTCGTCGTCGGGTCCGAGCGCCAACCGCTCCGGCACGAGATCGAAGTCGATGTCGCCGTAGACGCCGGGCAGCTCATCGCGTTGGTGGCGGACCCGTGCTCTCAGCGTCTCGATCGACATTTCGTCCCTCCGTGGCGGGCTGGTGGTTGAGGCCCCTCGGATCCAGAGTGTGGCAAAACTTGACCGATCGGTCTAGTGGCCGGTGTCCGTCCTGGCTGGGACGCGAAGGCGGTGGCGCTCGCGAGGAGCGGCAGGTCGGGGGCCGATCCGGTCGATGCGGACGTGGATCCGACTACACGTCCCGGATCCGGGTAGCGGCCTGATCGAACCAGCGACCCATCGGACCCAGGACCGGAACGACCAATGGCAGGCATAGCGATCATCACCGAGGCGTGCATCGACACCAAGGACCGGGCGTGCGTCGACGTCTGCCCGGTGCAGTGCATCTACGAGTACGACGTCGCCACCGGTGTCCTCTTCTCCGAGGACGAGGCCGGGAGCGGAGTCGTCGAGAACACGCACCAGCCATCGCCCGACCACGTGGCGGTGTTCGCCGACAGCCTGCTCTACGTGAACACCGAGGAGTGCACCTCCTGCACGGCGTGCTACCAACCCGACGTCTGTCCGGTCGGAGCCATCTACCCGGAGGAACAGGTGCCCGACGGTGGTCCCGGATCGAAGTACAACTCCGAGGATCCCAACGAGGGCCACGACCACAGCTTCTTCGTCCAGCTGAGCCGCGACGTGTTCGCCGACTGATCCTCATCGATTTGCCGCCCGACGCGGCGGGACGCTTGCCTTGGACGCTTGGTGGGAGGTCGGTTCGACGCAGGGTCGGGTCGCCCTTGGCATCGCAGGAGGGCGTAGGTCAGATGACCGCCGTGGGCTGGAGCGAGACCGACATCGCGTCGCAGGCGGGCAGGATCGCCGTGGTCACCGGGGCCAGCGCGGGCCTGGGGCTGGAGACCGCCCGTCAGCTCGCCGTGGCCGGCGCAACCGTCGTCCTGGCGGTCCGCAGTCCCGAACGAGGTGCTGCCGCTATCGACGACATCCGCGGCACGGCTCCCGACGCGGATCTGAGGCTCCAGCAGCTGGACCTGGCGTCGTTGAAGTCGGTGGCCACCGCTGCCGAGGACCTCCACCGGGACTTCGAGCGCATCGACCTGCTGATCAACAACGCAGGGGTGATGTTCACCGACCGGGAGCTCACCGCCGACGGGTTCGAGCTCCAGTTCGGAACCAACCACCTGGGCCACTTCGCGTTCACGGCGCAGGTGATCGACCTGCTGCTGCCCGTTGCCGGGTCGCGGGTGGTCACGGTGGCCAGCCACGGCCACTGGGCGCCGTTCCGGTTCGACCTGGAAGACCTCCGGGCCGCGGGCTCCTACAACCGCTTCGTGGCCTACTCCCGTTCGAAGCTGGCCAACCTCCTGTTCCACCACGAGCTGCACAGGAGGTTGACCCTGGCCGGGGCGCAGACCATCGCCCTGGCGGCGCACCCGGGCGGTTCCGACACCGAACTGGTTCGACACGTGCCCGGGGCCGCCTACATGCGCAAGTACATGAACGCCCTGGCGCAGAGCGCGGCCATGGGCGCCCTGCCCACCCTGCGAGCCGCCACCGACCCGTTGGCCACCGGTGGCCAGTACTACGGACCGAACCGCCTGCTGGAGATGAAGGGCCACCCGATCCTGGTGCGCTCGAGCCGGCGGTCGCAGGACCCGGCCCTCCAGGCCCGGCTGTGGGATCGGTCGGTCGCCGCAACCGGCGTGGACCTCCTCGCTC